>WLIH01000280.1 GCA_009702305.1 Actinomycetota bacterium
CTCGGCTCGCCGAAGTTGCCCGGCACCTGGAAGGCCAACCAGCCCCCGGGCCGCACCCGCGCGACCAGGGCGGGCAGCAGGTCGAGGTGGCCGGGCACCCACTGCAGGGTCGCGTTGGACACGAGCACGTCGACCGGAGCGACCGCAGCGTCGCCCACCCAGTCGCGCAGGTCGACGACCTCGAAGTCCACCTGCGGCTCGTCGCGCCGGGCGGCCTCGATCATCTCCGGACTGGAGTCCAGGCCCGTCACGCTCGCGCCGGGCCAGCGTCGGGCCAGGAGCGCCGTGAGGTTGCCCGGACCGCAGCCGAGATCGACGACCCGGCGCGGATCGTCGGCGCCGACGCGGGCGAGCAGCTCGACGAAGGGACGGCCGCGCTCGTCGGCGTAGGTGAGGTAGCGCTCGGGATCCCAGGAGTGGGTCATGGTTCCTCCAACTATCTTGACGTCAAGATAGTTGGAGTCTGCGCCGGAGATATCTTGATGTCAAGACATCTCGAGGAATCGCACCACGTGCTGCCCGACGACCTCCGGTCGCTCGACCTGCAGGAAGTGCCCGGCGTCCGGCACCGCCACGACCTCGCTCCCGGGCGGCAGCGAGCGAAGCACCCGCGGACCGAAGCCGGGATTCAGGCAGCCGTCCTGCTCGCCGTAGAGATAGAGCGTCGGCACGATCGGCGACGCCGTCCAGCACTCCTGGAAGTCGGCGTAGCGCTCCGGCAGGCGCCACTGGCGCGACGCCGCCCGGTAGTAGCCGACCGCCGCAGCCACCCGGGCGCGGTCGGGCAGGGCAGCAGCGACGTGGGCGAGATCCTCGCGGGCATCGAAGCCGGGCGACCACGCCGCCCAGAGGTGGCGCACCAGGCGGTCGAAGTGCCGCTCGGGCAGCACAGGCAGCTGGTTGAAGAGCGTGTACCAGCTCATCCGGAGCTGGCGTGGCAGCAGCGCGACGAATGCGAGGACGTCGGGGCGCGGCGCACTGAGGGCGGGGATCGGCGGCACCGCCATCGACACGACCCGGCGGTACGGCGACGACGGGAGGGCGCCCAGGCCGTTGGCGGTGATCGCTCCCCAGTCGTGCCCGACGACCACCGCGCGCTCGTCGCCGCCGAGCGCCGCATGCAGCTCGACGGCATCCGCGACCAGAGCCGCGACGTGGTAGCTGCCGTCGCGCGGTAGGCCAGACGGGGCGTAGCCGCGCGTGAACGGCGCCACGACGCGCCAACCCGCCTCCCCGAGCTGCGGGCCGAGGTGGCGCCAGGTGTGCGCGGTGTCGGGGAAGCCGTGCAGGCACAGCGCGAGCGGGCCGTCGTCCGGACCCCAGGTCAGCGCCGAGAGGGTCAGCTGCGCGAGATCGATCTCCAGGGTCCGGGTGGTGGGAGGCACGCGGGCGAGGGTAGCGGCGCCGCCGGTCCAATAATCTTGATGTCAAGATTCTCGATGAGCCGCTAGACTCCTGCCATGCGGGACGAGGTCGACGAGCTGGTCGAGGCGTGGGCGCGCGAGCGTGCCGACCTCGACCTCGCGCCGGTCGCGGTGTTCAGCCGCATCTCCCGGCTCGCCCGCCATCTCGACCTCGCCCGACGTGAGGCCTTCACCGCGGAGGGCATCGAGTCGTGGGAGTTCGACGTGCTGGCCGCCCTGCGGCGCGCCGGCGCGCCGTACGAGCTCTCGCCCGGCCGGCTGCTGCGCGAGACCCTGGTGACCAGCGGCACCATGACCAACCGCGTCGATCGGCTGGCTGCTCGCCAGTTCGTCGAGCGCTATCCCGACCCGGCGGATCGGCGCGGCGTGATCGTGCGGCTCACGCCGGAGGGCAAGTCGGCCGTCGACAACGCCTTCGGAGCGCTGCTCGAGGCGGAGGCGGCGTTCCTCTCGGACCTCTCGGCCAAGGAGCGCACCCAGCTCGCCGGCCTGCTGCGCACGCTGCTCTCCCCCTTCTCCGACTGAGCGCCCGCCGGGCCGCTCAGGCTGCGGCGGCCGGCGCGAGAGTGTCGAGCAGCTGCTCGGCGACCCGGCGGCCCAGCGCGAGGTGCTCGCGGGTGCGGGAGAAGTCGTTCATCCGGATGCCGAGGTCGGGACCCTGCAGGTGGTGCACGGTGACGCCTGCCCCCAGGTCGACCGGACCGCGTGAGCGCATCGCCGCGGCGAGGCTGGCCAGCAGCACATCGAGCGGGGTCCGCATCCGACGCGCCCGCGCCGGCACGGAGGCGTCCAGGACGAAGACGCGAGTCGGCGCGAGTGCGGCGGCGCCGGTGACCGGCACCAGGTCGGCGACGCCCCCGTCGACGTGCAGCGTGCTGGCCGCACCGTGGCCGATCCGGACCGGCTCGAACACGCCCGGCAGCGAGGTCGAGGCGAGCAGCAGGCGCAGCAGGTCGCCGGAGGCGTGGTACGCCGCCCGGCCGGTGCCGAGGTCGGTCGTGACGACCCGCACCGGGACCGGCAGGTCCTCGAGCCGGTGGGCCGGGACCCACGACTCGATCATCGCGGCGAGTCCGTCGGAGGAGCAGACCGAGGACGGGTGGCGCACCAGGTGGCCGACCCGCTGCCAGCCGCCCGGGAAGATGTCGCGACCGCTCAGGCCGGCCCAGCGGGTGCCGAGCTCGCGCGCGCCGTCGACGCTGAGGTGGGTCGACAGGTAGGCGGAGTTCAGCGCGCCGACCGACGTGCCCACGAAGGCGTCGGGCCGGATGCCGGCCGAGAGCAGCACCTCGGCCATGCCGACCTGGACGGCGCCGCGGGCAGCACCGCCGGAGAGGACGAAGACGTCTCGGTCGATCATGGCGGGCCTCCTCGGTCGTGGGTCCCAGTTGCGTACCCGGAGGATCGGCGACGAGCCTGCGGATCTGAGGAGTCAGGCCATGCCGGTCGTGTGCCCAGGGACGCGCTGCGGCGCGTTGCCAGGCACACGACCCGGATGGCCCGACAGCCCGTCAGTCGAGCAGGTCGGCTGCCTCGAGCCACTCCAGCTCGAGGTCGTCGCGCTCGGCGACGATCGCCTCGAGCTCGGTGCCGACCTCGGCGAGGCGCGCGTAGTCCTGGGCGTGTTCGAGGATCAGGGCGTTCAGCTCGGCCTCGCGCGCCTTGATCCGCTCCAGCCGCTTCTCGATGCGGGCCACCGCCTTGCGGGCCGCCCGCTCCTCCGCGCTGCCCGGCTTGGCCTTGCCCGTGGCGGCGGAAGCGCCGCCCTGGCTCGGCACCGACGCCAGCGTCGCGGCAGCGGATCCGGGGCTGGTCGCGCCGGGCAGCTGCAGGTGCAGGGCGAGCGCGCGTCGTTCGAGATACTCGTCGACGCCGCGCGGCAGCATCGAGATCTGTCCGTCGCCGAGGAGCGCCCAGACCGAGTCGGTGACGCGCTCGAGGAAGTAGCGGTCGTGCGACACGACGATCAGGGTGCCGGGCCAACCGTCGAGGAAGTCCTCGAGCACCGTCAGCGTCTCGATGTCGAGGTCGTTGGTGGGCTCGTCGAGCAGCAGCACGTTGGGCTCGGTGAGCAGCAGCTTGAGGAGCTGGAAGCGGCGCCGCTCCCCACCCGAGAGGTCGCCGAGCCGGGCGGTGAGCTTGTCGCCGGTGAAGCCGAAGCGCTCGAGCATCGACGTGGCGCTGAGCTCCTGGCCGTCGGCGGTCTTGGTGACCCGCCGGATCGCCTCGACCGTGGGCAGCACCCGACCGTCGGGGTCGACGTCGTCGAGGGCCTGGGTGAGGTGCTGGAGCGACACCGTGCGGCCGTGCTTGACGCGTCCCGCGGTCGGGGCGAGCGCTCCGGAGAGCAGATTGAGCACCGAGGTCTTGCCGGCACCGTTGACGCCCACGATGCCGACCCGGTCACCGGGCCCGAGCCGCCAGGTCGCGCGCGAGAGGAGCGTGCGCTCACCACGGACGAGGTCGGCGTCCTCGATGTCGACGACGTCCTTGCCGAGGCGGTGGGTCGCGAAGCGCTGCAGCTCGAAGCGGTCGCGCGGCGGCGGCACGTCCTCGATCAGGGCGTTGGCCGCATCGATGCGGAACTGCGGCTTCGAGGTGCGCGCCGGCGGGCCGCGGCGCAGCCAGGCCAGCTCCTTGCGCACGAGGTTCTGCCGGCGGGCCTCCGAGGCGGCGGACTGGCGCTGCCGCTCGGCCTTGGCGAGCACGAAGGCGGCGTACCCGCCCTCGTAGACGTCGACGTCGCCGTCGTGGACCTCCCACGTGCGCTGGCAGACCTCGTCGAGGAACCACCGGTCGTGCGTGACCACGACCATGGCCGACGAGCGGCCGACCAGGTGCTGGGCCAGCCAGGCGACGGCCTCGACGTCGAGGTGGTTGGTGGGCTCGTCGAGCACGATCAGGTCGTGGTCGCCGAGCAGCAGCGAGGCCAGCGAGCAACGGCGGCGCTCGCCGCCCGACAGGCCGAGCACCGCACGGTCGAGCGCGACCCCGGCCAGCAGCACCTCGACGACCTCGCGGGTGCGCTGGCTCGCAGCCCACTCGTGGTCGGCCATGCCGCCGAGCACGGACTCGCGCACGGTGTGGGTGTCGTCGAGCTCGTCGCCCTGGTGCAGGTAGCCGATCAGCAGGCCGCGCTGCTGGGAGACGCGGCCGGTGTC
>WLIH01000281.1 GCA_009702305.1 Actinomycetota bacterium
CTCGACGGCCTGATCGCCGACCTGCTGGCGACGCTCGTGATCTTCGGCTTCAGCCGGGCCCACCACAACTCCAGCTTCTACGACGCGTACTGGAGCGTGCTGCCGCCGCTGCTCGCCGTCTACTGGTGGAGCGAGAGCGGCCTGGGCGTCGACGACGTGCGCTCGTGGCTGGTCGTCGGGGTGATCGTGGTCTGGGCGGTGCGGCTGACCGGCAACTGGGTCTACGCCTTCCCGGGTCTGCATCACGAGGACTGGCGCTACCCGCTGCTGCGCGAGCGCGCCGGCAGGGCCGAGCTCATCGCCGACCTCGGCGGCATCCACATCGTCCCGACCCTGCAGGTCTTCCTCGGGATGCTGCCGGTCTACGTCGCGCTCACCCGCACCGGCCGCGACGTCGGCTGGCTGGACATGGTGGCCGTGGCCGTCGGCCTCGGGGCGGTGCTGCTCGAGTACGTCGCCGACCTGCAGATGTACCGCTTCGCCCGCACCAAGCAGCCGGGCCAGGCGATGGACCAGGGCCTGTGGAGCTGGTCGCGGCACCCCAACTACTTCGGCGAGTTCAGCTTCTGGCTGTCGCTGGCCCTCTTCGGCGTGGCCGCGGCTCCCGGCGAGGCCTGGTGGCTCTTCGTCGGCACGCTCGCGATGCTCGCCATGTTCCAGGGAGCCAGCATCCCGATGATGGAGGAGCGCAGCCTGGCGCGCCGGCCCAGCTATCAGGCCGTCATCGACCGGGTCCCGCGCTTCGTGCCGCGCCCGCCGCGGCGGAGCGCCGCGTGACCCGATCCCCCGCCCGTCCGCGCGTCGTCGTCGCGGGTCTGGGCGACAGCGGGCTGCTCACCGCCATCCACCTCTCCCGGCACGCCGACGTCGTCGGAGTCTCCAGCAAGCCGGCCCTCGTCAGCGGCCAGGAGCTCGGCCTGCGACTGTCGCGACCGGACGAGTGGGCCGCGCAGTACTGGGTGGGCTTCGACCGCTACCGCCGCCTCGACGCCGTCCGCACCGTGCACGGCTCGATCACCGGGATCGACCTCGCTGCCCGGACCCTGCAGGTCACCGCGGCCGACGGCAGCTCCGTCGACGAGGCGTACGACGCGCTGGTGATCTCGACCGGGGTGAGCAACGGCTTCTGGCGTCGACCCGACCTGCAGACGCCCGCCGACGTGGAGGCCGGACTGCGCTCGGCCCACGACCGGCTGGCGAGCAGCGACTCGATCGCGGTGGTCGGCGGCGGTGCCGCCGCCGTGAGCAGCGCCGCCAACCTCGCCTCGACCTGGCCGGGGACCCGGGTCGACCTCTACTTCCCCGGCGAACGGGCGCTGCCCCAGCACCACCGCAAGGTCTGGCAGCGCGTCGAGCGGCACCTGCGCGAGCGCGGCGTCGGGCTGCACCCGGGTCACCGTGCCGTCGTGCCCGACGGCTTCGACTGCGACGAGATCACCGATCAGCCCGTCGAGTGGAGCACCGGGCAGCCGGCCACGGTCGCCGGCGCGGTGCTCTGGGCGATCGGGCGGGCTCGGCCCAACACCGGCTGGCTGCCCGCCGAGCTGCTCGACGAGCAGGGCTTCGTGCGGGTCGACCCCCAGCTGCGGGTGCCGGGTCACGACCGGGTCTTCGCGGTCGGCGACGTCGCCGCCACCGACCCGTTGCGCTCCTCGGCCCGCAACCGCGCCGACCGGTTGGTGGCGCGCAACGTGCTGGCCGACCTCGCGGGCAAGCCGCTCGGCTCCTACGAGCCGCCGCGCCGGCGCTGGGGCTCCGTGCTCGGCTTCCAGCCCGACGGCCTCGAGGTCTTCACGCCGTCGGGGCAGGCCTTCCGCTTCCCGGCGTGGACGATCAGCAGGGTGCTCCAGCCGTGGATCATCGGCCGCGGGATCTACCGGGGTGTGCGCCGCCCCTGACAGAGCGTGCCCTGCTGCTCTACGGTCGACGTGACTGATCGTCACTGCCGTGGTCGAGGAGGAGCCCGTGGCCGGTCGAGCACCGCACGAGAACGTCGCGACCGTGCTGGTCGACCCGGCCGTGCTGCGTGAGCTGGAGCTCGATCTGATGCCGCTGGACCTGTGGGTCTGGCCGGTCGCGACCGCCTCGGTCCACGCCGACGGGCCGCGGGCGGCGTTCCAGCTGCGGCGCCGGCTCATCGAGGCTCGCCGCGGCGCCTGGGACCTCGCCGCGGACTGGGTGCCGGTCTGGATCTCGTTCGGACCCGGCTGGCGCGACGGCGACGAGCCCCTGCCGTGGTCGGCCCACGCAGCGCTGTGGCGGGCGCTGGAGCAGCACGCCGAGCATGTCCGCTACCGCCTCGGCCTGGTCGGCGTCCCCCACCTCGCCGTCGTGCGCGAGGCCGGCTGATGGCCCGGGGGTTGTTGGTCGAGTGCCGCCGAGGGACGACGACCTCTCGCTGGTCGAGTGCCGCCGAGCGCCAGCGAGGCGGTGTATCGAGACCCCCAACCGAAAGGTCACCGGGTCTCGATACGGCTCGCCGGCGCTCGCCTACTCGACCAACGAGAAGCGGAGCTCGCCCGCTGAGCGAGCGTGCCGCGCCACCACCGGGCGGCTAGCGTGGACGATCGTGACCTACACCGCTGCCGAGGACCGCTACGAGTCGATGCCCTACCGCAAGGTCGGGAGGAGCGGCATCCGGCTGCCGGCGATCTCCCTGGGGCTGTGGCAGAACTTCGGTGACGACCGGTCGCGGGAGGTGCAGCGCGACATCGTGCTGGCGGCGTTCGACGCCGGCATCACCCACCTCGACCTGGCCAACAACTACGGTCCGCCGGCGGGCAGCGCGGAGACCAACGTCGGGCGGATCATCGCCACCGATCTCGCCGCCCACCGCAACGAGCTGGTCATCTCCACCAAGGCGGGCTACGACATGTGGCCGGGGCCGTACGGCGACGGGGGGAGCCGGAAGTACCTGCTCAACAGCCTCGACGACTCACTGCGCCGGATGGGCCTCGACCACGTCGACATCTTCTACTCCCATCGCTTCGACCCGGAGACCCCGCTCGAGGAGACGATGGGCGCGCTGCACACGGCCGTCACCTCGGGGCGCGCGCTGTACGCCGGCATCTCGAGCTACTCCCCCGAGCGCACGGTCGAGGCGGCCCGGATCCTCACCGACCTCGGCACGCCCCTGTTCATCCACCAGCCGTCGTACTCCCTGTTCAACCGCTGGATCGAGGACGGTCTCCTGCAGACGCTCGACGACCTCGGTGTGGGCGCGATCCCCTTCTCGCCGCTCGCCCAGGGGCTGCTGACCTCGCGCTACCTCGACGGCATCCCCGACGACTCGCGCGCGGCCCGCGACGGCTTCCTGCAGCGCGACTCGGTCACCCCCGAGGTGCTCGGCCACGTGCGCGGGCTCACCGAGATCGCCCGCGACCGCGGCCAGACGCTGGCTCAGCTGGCCGTGTCCTGGGTGCTGCGACACGAGACCGTCTCCTCCGTGCTGCTCGGCGCCTCCAGCGTGGCCCAGCTGCAGGACAACCTCGGAGCACTGGAGCGTTTGGACTTCAGCGCCGACGAGCTGGCCCGGATCGACACCCACGCCGTCGAGCTCGGCGTCAACCTCTGGGCGACCTCCAGCGACGCCTGAGACCCGCTCAGTCGAGCAGCTCCGCCGCACCCGACGGCGTCGGCCGGCCGACGAGGTCGTCGACCTCGACCCGCTCGAGGGCGAAGAGCTCCAGCGGCACGCTCTTGCCCTTGAGCGGCAGGTCCCCGCGCGAGACCAGCGCCGCCGGCCGACGCAGCAGGTCGCGGGTCGCGGCGGTGATCAGGACGTCGTCACCGGTGCGCCGGGTCGCGGCCTCGACCCGCGCGGCGATGTTGACCGCGTCGCCGATCACGCTGAAGTTCAACCGGCCGGCGCCACCGAGCGGACCGGCCACCACCCGACCGGAGTTGACTCCTGCGGCAACCCGCAGCCCGCTGGTGCCCAGCGCCACGACGTCGACCAGCATCCGGGCCGCGTCGACCGCCCGGTCGGCGTGGTCGGGCTGCACCTCGGGCGCCCCGAAGACGGCCAGCAGCCCGTCGCCCAGGAACTTGTCGACGTGGCCGCCGTACGCCTCGACGACCGGCACGATCTCGGCGAAGAGAGCGTTGAGCGTGGCGATCACCTCGCGCGCGTCGTGGCTCTCGGCGTACGCCGTGAAGTCGCGGACGTCGCAGAAGAGGATGGAGACGTCGACCTCGACCCCCTCCTGGGGGAAGCGGCCGGACAGGATCAGCTCGACGACCTGCTTGTCGACGTAGGTGCCGAACGCGTCGCGCAGCTCCTCGCGCTCGGCGAGGCCGCTGGCCATCCGGTTGAAGTCGTGACCGAGCTCGCCGAGCTCGTCGCTGCTCAGCAATGGCACCCGGGCCGTGTAGTCACCGGCCCGCACCCGCGCGAGCTGGCCGCGCACGTCCGCGATGGGGCGCGTGATGCTGGAGGAGAGCAGCACCGTGAGCTCGCGCGAGAGCAGCAGGCCCACGACGAGCGCCACCACGACCACCAGGGCGAGGTGGGCGGAGCCGCGGCCGGTGCCGAGGATGCCGGCGACCGCGATGCCGGAGCAGGTCGTGTAGGCCGGCAGC
>WLIH01000282.1 GCA_009702305.1 Actinomycetota bacterium
TCGGTGTTGATCCGGAAGTAGGCCTGCAGCGGGATGTCGACGTGCACGCCCTTCGGCACGTAGATGAACGAGCCGCCCGACCACACCGCGGTGTTGAGCGCCGAGAACTTGTTGTCACCCACGGGGATCACCGTGCCGAAGTACTCCTGGAAGAGCTCCGGCTGCTCCTTGAGAGCGGTGTCGGTGTCGAGGAAGAGCACGCCCTGCTCCTCGAGGTCCTCGCGGATCGAGTGATAGACGACCTCCGACTCGTACTGCGCGGCGACGCCGGCCACCAGGCGCTGCTTCTCCGCCTCCGGGATGCCGAGCTTGTCGTAGGTGTTCTTGATGTCCTCGGGCAGGTCCTCCCACGAGGTGGCCTGCTTCTCGGAGGAGCGCACGAAGTACTTGATGTTGTCGAAGTCGATGCCGCCGAGGTCGGAGCCCCAGGTCGGCATCGGCTTGCGACCGAAGAGCTTGAGGCCCTTGAGGCGCTGGTCGAGCATCCACTGCGGCTCGCTCTTCTTCGAGGAGATGTCGCGCACGACGTCCTCGTTGAGACCGCGCTTGGCGTCGGCGCCGGCGACGTCGGCGTCGGCCCATCCGAAGTCGTAGCGCCCGATGCCTGCGAGCTCGGGGTTGCGCTCGTCGATGGTCGTCATGAGCTGACCTGCTCTCTCTTCTGGGTGATCTCGGGGATGCACGTCGTGCAGACGCCGTCGCCGTGGGCGATGGTGGCCAGGCGCTGGACGTGGGTGTCGAGCACGCGGCTGATCGCCGCGGTCTCGGCCTCGCACAGCTGGGGGAACTCGTGGGCCACGTGGGACACCGGGCAGTGCTGCTGGCACAGCTGCTCCCCCGCACGTTGACCGTTGATCGGGATGAGCTGACGCACGGTGGCGGCGTAGCCCTGGTCGGTGAAGACCTGGGCGAGCACCTCCGCCGGGCTGAGCTCGGGGTGGGCGACCTGGACGTCGCCGAAGCGCTCCTCGATGAAGGAGACCCGTTGCTCGGCGAAGCGGCGCACCGCCTCGTCGCCGGAGGTGTCGGCGAGGAACCGCAGCGCGGCGACCGCGAGGTCGTCGTACTGCTGGTCGAACCGGTCGCGCCCGGTCTCGGTGAGCGCGAACTCCTTCGCCGGACGACCGCGCCCGCGCGTCGTGGCGACCCGGGGCTCGCGGGCCTCGATCGCGCCCTCCTCGACCAGCTGGTCGAGGTGGCGGCGCACCGCGGCGGGTGTCAGGTCGAGGCGCTCGGCCAGGACCAGGGCCGTGGAGGCACCGTGATCGCGGATCGACCGGACGACGCGCTCACGCGTCGGCTGGTCCTGTCCGTCGATTTCCACAACGCCAGTGTGCCGTTAATGAAAGTGACGGTTCAAGCAAGGTAAGCCTTACCCGGTCGCGGCGCTGGAGCTCAGCGGGTGCGCCGCAGCCAGGCCAGTCCGAGGAACGGCAGCACCAGCGGCAGGAAGCCGTAGCCCTGACCGAAGTGCGACCACACGGTCTTGTCGGGGAAGAGCGCCGTGTCGACGTAGGACAGCACCCCCACGACCAGCACACCGATCGCCTCCACGGAGCACGCGGCGACCGCCACGCGCCAGGCGCGGCGGCCGCCGAGCAGCAGGCAGGTGGTCGCGACGCAGTAGATGACCGCCGCCACGAGCGACAGCGCGTAGGCGACGGGCGCCTTGTCCGGGTCGGTGCCGAGCTGGACCAGTGAGCGACCAGTCGCCGCCACCGCGAAGACGGCGTAGACGGCGACCAGGATCCGCCCTGGACCCGAGGACAGGTGGCTCTGTCCACCGTCCTGCCCGGGGTCGTGGGCGGCCGTGTGCTCAGGCACCGGCCACGCTCCACAGGGAGTCGAGCCGCGCCTCGCAGGCCGCGACGGTCAGCAGCGCGACCAGGAGGGCGCCCGTGCCCCACCGGGTGCGCTCGCCGAGAGCCAGCGCCGCTCCGACCGGCACGACGAGCAGCGCGGTGAACAGGTAGGCGACGAACGTGACGCCCTCCACCTGTCGCTCGGTGCTCGCGAGCGCCACGCACCCACCGACGGCCTGCACGAGCAGGACCAGCAGCAGGACACCCAGCAGGGCGAAGTAGCGATCGCCCGGCGGGCTCTGGTCGCGCACGATCAGCACGACCGTCGCGATCGCCGCGACGAGGGTCACGGCGAGCACGACGACGGTGAGCAACCCATTCACACCGAGCAGCGTAGAGCGCGCGATCCGGCGACCCTCGGGCGAGGGAGGTGCCACGATGTCCGGCGTGCCCCGACCCGAGATCCGTCCGTCCCCGCCCGCCGCGACCGGCGTCGGCCTGCCGTGGGACGTCGCCGTCGAGGATGCGGTCGCGGAGATCGCGCGGGCCCGAGCCGAGCACGGGGACACCTTCACCGTCGACAGCGGGCGCGAGCGCTACCTGTTCACCTTCTCCCCCGTCGGCGTCGAGTCGTTCTACGCTCTGCCTGAGGAGGTCGCCAGCAAGGGCGTCGCCGACTACCTGATGCTGCGCCGCAAGCTGCCCGACGAGATCTTCGCCTCGCGCCGCACGCTCCCGAGCATGCTGTTCCGCAGGGGCGACGTGGCGACCTACCTCGCACACCTGGAGAGCGCCCTCGACGAGACCGAGGTCGAGCTGGGCGAGGCCGGATCGGTCGAGGTCTTCGCTCTGACCCGCCGCCTGGGCCACCGGATGGGGCTCGCGTCCTGGGCCGGCCCGGGGTCCGACCGGGGCACCGGGTTCGAGCGGCTCGTGCGCGCCTTCGACACGCTCGACGGGTCCGACGCGTTCGTCCATCCCGACGCGATGGCGGCGGTCGCCGCCTCCGGCAAGGTGGCCGAACGCGCCGCCCTCGACGAGGTGACCCTGGTCGTCGGCGCCGCGCTGGACCGGCTCGACGGCGGCGAGGTCGAGGGGCACGAGCTCTTCGCGCGGATCGCTGCCGCCTGGGACGACGAGCCCGACGGCGTACGCCGAGAGGGTGTCGCCCACGACGTCGCGCTCATCCACATCGCTTCGATGTCCAACCTCGCCTCCGCGCTGGGCTGGGCCCTGCTCGACCTGTTGGCCCGGCCCGACGTGCTCGACCGCGTGCTGGACGGCGATCGGGACCTCGCCGAGCGGGCGGCCCTCGAGACGACGCGGCTCGCCCAGCGCTCGATCATGGCCAGGTCGGTCATGTCCGAGGTCCGCTTCGACACCGGCGACGCCGTCTACACGGTCCCGCCCGGCACGACGATCGCCACGCTGCTGCCGCTGCTCAACACGACGGCCGGTCCCGGCCTGGAGGCCTGGGACCCCGACCGGTGGTCGAGATGGCGCCTGGCCGACACCTCGGGCCTGGCGTCCCCCCAGCTCGTGACGGCGTTCGGCCACGGCCGCCACACCTGCCCGGCGCAGCCCTTCTCCCTCTCGGCGATGACCGCGGCTGCGACCCGGCTGCTCGGCCGCTACGAGCTGGCACCGGAGTCGACGACCTCCCCGGGGCCGGTGCCGGCGCAGATCGGCGGGGTCGCCCGGGCCGCGAGCCCCTGCCCGGTCGGCTACCGACGCAGGTCGGCCCAGCCGTAGCCCCGCCTCGCGTCACTCCTACACTTTGCGGGTGTCCGCCCCCGTCCCCAGCTCCGCGCCGGCGGTCGTGGTCGACGGACTGGTCATGAGCTACGGCGACAAGACGGCCGTGGACGGGCTGTCCCTGAGCGTCGAGCGACACTCGATCACCGCCGTCCTCGGGCCCAACGGTGCCGGCAAGACGACCACCCTGGAGACCTGCGAGGGCTATCGCCGGCCGCAGCAGGGCTCGGTGCGCGTGCTCGGCCTCGACCCGGTGCGCCAGCGCCGCGACCTGCTGCCCCGCATCGGCGTGATGCTGCAGGGCAGCGGGGCCTGGAGCGGGGTGCGAGCCCTCGAGATGCTGCGCCACGTCGCCCGCCTGCACGCCCACCCCCTCGACGTGACGATGCTGGCCGACCGGCTCGGGCTCGGCGACTGCGGGCGCACGCCCTACCGCCGCCTCTCCGGTGGCCAGCAGCAACGCCTCGGACTGGCGATGGCGATCGTGGGTCGCCCGGAGATCGTCTTCGTCGACGAGCCGACCGCCGGCATGGACCCGCAGGCCCGTCGGACCACCTGGGAGCTGCTCCAGGAGCTGCGCGACGACGGCGTGACCGTGGTGCTGACCACGCACTACATGGACGAGGCCGAGCGGCTCTCCGATCGCATCCACATCATCGATCGCGGCCGGCTGATCGCCTCGGGCACGCCGCTCACGCTGACGCGCGGCGGCTCTGTCGCGACGATCCGCCTCGTCGTGACCCGACCGTTCCCACCCGGGGCCCCGGAGTCCCTGCGCGCGGCTCTCGGAGCCGAGATCGAGGTCACCCAGCTCGACGACGTCAGCCTCGTGGTGACGGGACCGGCCGATCCTTCGACGCTGGCCAAGGTCTCGCGCTGGTGCGAGGAGCAGGGTGTGCTGCCCGAGTCGCTGACGCTCGGACAGCGCAGCCTCGAGGACGTCTTCCTCGAGCTGACCGGCCGGGAGCTGACCCCGTGAGCGCCTTCTCGCCCCGTCCCGGGGGCGCGCCGCTGCCTCGGCA
>WLIH01000283.1 GCA_009702305.1 Actinomycetota bacterium
ACACCCTGGTGTGGTCGCTCGTCATCGTGATCACCCTGGTCTCCCTCGCCCTCTACACGCTCGCCCAGGTGATCGAGTCGATCGTGCTGGCCCGCTTCGGTCAGGGACCCGGCAAGGCGTAGCCGGTGTCCTCCCCCTCGCCGCGTCGACGTTCGATCTTCACCGCACGCCTGGTGAACTCGGCCGTCGAGGGGCAGGCACCCGATGTCGTCGACGACCTGCGCCGCGCGATCCTGTCCGGTGACGAGCCACCGGGCACCCCGATCCCGATCGAGGCGGTCTCACGCTTCTTCGGTGTCAGCCAGATCCCGGTCCGCGAAGCCTTGATGGTGCTGCTGGGCGAGGGGTTGGTCGAGCACGTGCCCCACGTCGGCTACTCCGTGGCGAAGCTGTCGTTCGTCGAGTTCCGCGAGCTCTACGACGTCCGGCAGGCACTCGAGGCGGCGGCCCTGCGCGAGGCCGTGATGCATGCGACGCTGGCCGACGACGCCGTCGTGCGCGAGATCCACGCGGCCATGGCCACCGCGATGGCCGCCGGCGACGAGCGCGGCTACCACGCCGAGTCCCGCCGCTTCCACGTCGCGCTGATCGCACCGGCGAGGATGCAGCGACTGGTCCACATCTACGAGTCGGCGTGGAACCTCACCGAGCCCGCTCGACCGATGTCGCGCGTCGCCGACACCGGCCGCGCGGTCTTCTACGACGACCACGACCGGATGCTGGCGGCGTTCATCGCCCGCGACGCCGCCACGCTGGTCGCGGAGTCGCTGGAGCACTTCTCCCACCTGAAGTCGGCGATCGAGGTGTTCCGCTCCGACCCCGACGTCTTCCGTCAGCCATGAGGTCGGCCGGCTGCGGGTATACGACCGCGGAACGCCTATATCTTTCCCGTGACCTCGGCTTCACGGGCGCGACGGGTCGGCGAAACGGGCCGTTCCTAGCGTCGTGCGGGACGGCGCCCCCCGCCCGTCGCCCGTGACCAAGGAGCTCCCATGACCCAGCTCGACCCCGGCCCCCAGGTCGACCTCGGCGTCGGCGCACGCGCCTACGACCCCCGTCTGACCAATGAGGATCTCGCCCCCCTGAAGGACCAGTCCTGGGGCACCTACAACATCTTCGCCTTCTGGATGTCCGACGTGCACAGCGTCGGCGGCTACGTCACCGCCGGCTCCCTGTTCGCCTTCGGTCTGACCAGCTGGCAGGTCTTCATCGCGCTGATCGCCGGCATCGTGATCGTGCAGTTCTTCTGCAACCTGGTCGCCAAGCCCAGCCAGGTCGCGGCGGTGCCCTACCCGGTCATCAGCCGCGCCAGCTTCGGCGTGCTCGGCGCCAACATCCCCGCGATCATCCGGGGGCTGATCGCGGTCGCGTGGTACGGCGTGCAGACCTTCCTCGCGGCCGGCTCGCTGACGATCGTGCTGCTCAAGCTGTGGCCCGGGCTGATGGACTACGCCGACGTCGACCAGCACGGCTTCCTCGGCCTGTCCCTGGTGGGCTACGTCAGCTTCGCGATCCTGTGGGTCGTGCAGGCCGCCGTCTTCTGGCGCGGCATGGAGACGATCCGCAAGTTCATCGACTTCTGCGGCCCGGCTGTCTATGTGGCCATGTTCGTGCTGTGCGCCTACATGCTGATCCGAGCCGACTTCGACATCAGCTTCACCCTCAGCGACAAGGACCTCGGCTTCTGGAAGACCATCAGCGTCATGCTCGGCGCGATCGCTCTGGTCGTCTCCTACTTCTCCGGTCCGATGCTCAACTTCGGCGACTTCTCGCGCTACAGCAAGGACTTCGCGTCGGTGAAGCGCGGCAACTTCTGGGGCCTCCCGGTCAACTTCGTGCTCTTCTCGCTCCTCGTGGTCCTGACCGCGAGCGCCACGGTGCCGGTCTTCGGCCAGATCATCACCGACCCGGTGCACACGGTCGAGGCGATCGACACCTACACCGCCGTGCTGCTGGGCGGGATGACCTTCGTCATCGCGACCGTCGGCATCAACATCGTCGCCAACTTCATCGCACCGGCGTTCGACTTCTCCAACGTCTCGCCGCAGCGGATCAGCTGGCGGATGGGCGGCATGATCGCCGCGGTCGGGTCGGTGCTGCTGACGCCGTGGAACTGGTACGACAACCCCGACGCGATCTTCTGGACCCTCGGCATGCTCGGCGCGCTGATCGGCCCGCTCTTCGGGATCCTGATCGCCGACTACTACCTGATCCGCAAGCAGCACGTGGTGGTCGACGACCTGTTCACCCTCGACGAGGACGGCGAATACTTCTACACCAACGGCTACAACCCCTCCGCGATCATCGCGGTCGTCTTCTCCGGCGCGCTGGCGATCACGTCGGTGCTGATCCCCAAGCTCAGCGGTCACGTCGAATGGCTGCCCGACTACAGCTGGTTCCTCGGCTGCGGACTCGGCTTCGCGAGCTACCTGGTGCTCGCGACGCTCAACGGCGTCGGCCAGCCGAAGACGGTCGCCACGGAGGCCGCACCGGCATGAGGATCCTGGTCGTCAACCCGAACACCACGGGCTCGATGACCGCGTCGATCGGCGCGTGCGCCCGGGCCGTCGCCGGCCCGGGCGTCAGCGTCGATGCGGTCAACCATCCGACGGGTCCGGCCTCGGTGGAGAGCCACTACGACGACGCTCTGGCCGCCCCCGGCGTGCTCGCCGAGATCGCGGCCGGCGAGAGCGCCGGCTACGACGGCTTCGTCATCGCCTGCTTCGGCGACCCGGCCCTGCTGGCGGCCCGGGAGGTCGCCACCGGTCCGGTGGTCGGCATCGCCGAGGCGGCGATGCGCACGGCGGCGTACCTCGGCCGCTCGTTCTCCGTCGTCACGACCTTGAGCCGCACCATCGGCCACACCTGGGACATCGCACGGGCCTACGGCGTGGCGGGCCACTGCGCAGGAGTGCACGCCTGCGACCTCGCGGTCGCCGACCTCGAGACCGATCCCGCCGCGCGGGAGCGGGTGCTGGCCACCTGCCGCGAGGCCCTCGCGATCGACGGGTCGGACAGCATCGTGCTCGGGTGCGCGGGGATGGCCGACCTCTGCGCGGATCTCTCGGACGCCCTCGGCGTGCCCGTGATCGACGGTGTGGCTGCGGCGACCCTCGAGGTCGAGAAGCTGGTCCGACTCGGGCTGCGCACGGCCAAGACCGGGGAGTTCGCTCCCCCACCGCGCGGGCAGCTGCAGCACGCCTGACGCGTCGCCGAGCCGGGGCGAGGCTACGCCGCGGCCCGGCGGGAGTGGAGCGCTCCGGCGAGCGCGACGACCGCGATCAGCAGGCCGGCGACCAGCAGACCGCCGCCGATGTGCCAGCGCAGCAGGGCCGCCCCGACGGCTGCGCCGGCGAGGATCAGCAGCACGGCCGCGATCCGGCGGGCCGAGCCGCCGCCCTTCCCGCTGCCGAGGGTGGAGTCCGCGGCGAGCCCGGTGATCGTGGAGGTGACCACGACCGTGGTCACGTCCTTGACCGCGATGAAGCGGGCCGTCGCGGCCTGAACCCCCATCGCTGCGCCGAGCAGCGTCGTGACGGTGATCCCGACCGCCCGCTCGGGGTGGTCTCCGACGGCGAAGAGCAGCGCGGCGAGCGCCAGCGTGAGCAGCGCGACCACCGCGAACAGGACGGTGGTCAGCCGGGTCCAGGCCCCGGCTGCGCGCTTGAGCACGCGCCCGCCGATCGCGGCACCCCCCATGAAGCCGGCCAACGCCAGCAGCGGGCCGAGGATCGGCAGGTCGTCGGCGCCGACGACGGCCATCCCGAGGATGACGACGTTGCCCGTCATGTTGCCGGTGAAGACCCGGTCGAGCCCGAGGTAGCCGACGGCGTCGACGATCCCGGTCGTGAAGGTGAGGACGAGCATCAGCCACAGGTGCAACTGCTCGTCGGGGACGGAGCGCAGACGACGGATCACGCTCAATCCTCCCGCACTCCGCGGGCGACGCCGACTCATCGTCTGATCCGTGGCCGCGCGGCGTGCCGAAACCGGCAGGCTCTCGTTGTCCTGGCAGGCGTCCCGGCGCCGCCGACCGGAAGGAGTCCTCGGTGTCCGACGCGACCACGCGCCCACGTGGCCAGGCCGTGCCTGATCGACCCACCCTCGCAGCGGTCCTCCTGTGTCTGCTGGCCGTCTCGGCATACGCCGTGGCGACGGTCACCGACAGCGCCGGTCCCTACGGCGTGCTCTACCTCGCCGCCGTGCTCGGAGCCGCAGCGCTCGCCCTGATCGGCGCGTGCCGTCAGCACGCCGGCTCGCGGCTGATCCCGTTGCTCGTCGCCCTGGGTCTGCTGGGCAGCAGCATCGGCGACGGCTTCTGGTACGCCTTCACGTGGACCTCCGCGGTGCCGGACGTGTCGATCGCGGACGCGTTCTACTTCAGCGGCTACATCGGACTGGGCGGCGCGCTGCTGATCACGGCGCTGCGCGGCGACCACGGCCGCATCGACGTCGACGGCCTGCTCGATGCACTCACCCTCGCGGTCGTCAGCCTGATGGTGCTCTGGGACCTCTCCGCCGGCGACATCGTCGCGGACACCGCACACTCGACCTCGACCC
>WLIH01000284.1 GCA_009702305.1 Actinomycetota bacterium
GATTCTTCGCGGCGCTACAGACGGTTCAGCCTGCCTCGCGCAGAGATCCGACGTGCTCGCGGTACCACGCCACGGTGCTCTCGATCCCCTCGCGCAAGCCGATCCTCGACTCCCAACCATGCTCTCGGAGCTTGGAGACGTCGAGCAGCTTCTGCGGCGTGCCGTCAGGCTTCGAGGTGTCCCACTCCGTCTCGCCGGTGAAGCCGACAACCTCGGCGATCACCTCGGCGATCTCCTTGATGGTGGTGTCTCGCCCCGTGCCGACGTTGACCTGCTGCGGGCCGTCGTAGTGCTCCAGCAGATGCAAGCATGCTGCGGCCATGTCGTCCACGTGCAGGAACTCCCGACGCGGCGCACCCGTGCCCCAGTTGGTGACAGTCGGCGCCCCTGAGGAAGCCGCCTCGTCATAGCGGCGGATCAGGGCCGGCAGCACGTGGCTGCCTGTGGGCGAGAAGTTGTCGCCCGGACCGTACAGATTGGTGGGCATCGCGGAGATCCATGACCGTCCGTACTGACGTCGCACGGCCTGGACTCCGAGGATGCCCGCGATCTTCGCAATGGCGTACGCATCGTTGGTCGGCTCGAGGTGACCTGTCAGCAGGGAGTCCTCGCCGATCGGCTGAGCCGCCAGCTTCGGGTAGATGCACGAGGAGCCGAGGAACAGGAGTCGCTCGGTCTGAAACTCCAAGGCCGCGTCCATCACGTTGGTCTGGATGCGAAGGTTCTCGGAGAGGAAGTCGACCGGGTAATCATTGTTCGCGAGGATCCCGCCCACTTTGGCCGCGGCCAGCACGACATACCTGGGCTTCGCCTCGGCGAAGAAGTCGAAGACCTGGCCACGCTCTCGCAGGTCGAGCTCCGACGAGCTCTTGCCGACGAGGTCCTGGAAGCCCTCGGAGGACAGCTTCCTCCAGATCGCGGAGCCGACGAGCCCGCGATGACCGGCGATATAGGTCGTCGACTCTCGGTCGAGGGGACTCGCAGTGAACCCCTCACTCATCGGGCGACACCATAGGCAGGCCAGTCGGGGAGCTTGACCTGATCGATCCAGGCCGTGCCTTCGTTCGACAGCGACTCGATGTCCGCGTCGACCATGATCCGAGCGAGCTCGTCGGTCTGGACGCTCGCCTTCCACCCGAGGTCTCGCTCCGCCTTGCTCGCGTCACCGATGAGGGCATCGACCTCCGTCGGGCGCAGGTAGCGCTCGTCGAACTTGACGTGCTTCTCCCAGTCCAATCCGGCGTGCTCGAACGCGGTGACCACGAAGTCCTTGACGCTGAAGTTGCCGCCTGTCGCCAAGACGTAGTCGTCCGGGCTGTCTGCCTGCAGCATCCGCCACATGCCCTCGACGTACTCCGGCGCGTAGCCCCAGTCACGGATGGAGTCCAGGTTGCCGAGGTAGACCTCCGAGGCGAGGCCAGCCTGGATGCGAGCGACCGCACGGGTGATCTTCCGAGTCACGAAGGTCTCCCCCCGTCGGGGGGACTCGTGGTTGAAGAGGATGCCGTTGACGGCGAACATGCCGTAGCCCTCGCGGTAGTTCTTCGTCACCCAGTAGGCGTAGACCTTGGCGGCGCCGTAGGGCGATCGCGGGTAGAAGGGCGTCTCCTCGTTCTGCGGCGGCGGTGTGGCGCCGAACATCTCGGAACTCGAGGCCTGGTAGTAGCGGCAGTCGATGCCGGCCATGCGCACCGCCTCGAGGAGACGCATCGCACCGACTCCGGTGGTGTCACCCGTGTGCTCGGGCTCGTCGAAGCTGACGCGGACGTGCGACTGCGCGGCGAGGTTGTAGACCTCGACCGGCTGGACCTCGTGCATCAGCGTCACCAGGCGAGCACCATCGGACAGGTCTCCGTAGTGGAGGAAGAGCTTCGCGTCCGGGTCGTGCGGGTCCTGGTACAGGTGGTCGATCCGTGAGGTGTTGAAGGTCGAGGCACGGCGGATGAGGCCATGGACCTCGTAGCCCTTTCCGAGCAGGAGCTCGGCAAGGTAAGAGCCATCCTGGCCCGTGATGCCGGTGATCAACGCTCGCTTGGTCACAAAGAACTCCTGCTACTCGATGGGATCCAAAGATATCGAAATGTGGTGGTCAAGGTCGGCGGAGTCGACCGGCCATGATGCGATTCACACGCTGGCCGACTACGGGGCCGAGCGAGATCGCGCCGGCAACCGTCACCATGGCGACGCCCACTCCCGCCCAACCGAATCGCGCTGGGTCGGGGAAGACCGCCGTGGCGACGACTCCCGTAACGAGTGCGCCGACCAGCAGCAGCACGACGGGCAAGGCGGGCACACAGCGCCGCCAGGAGATCTGGAGACCAGCGATCCTGACCAGGACGAAGGCAGCGACGCACATCGCTGCGTAGCCGATGGAGTTGCCCACGGCGACAAGCCGCAACGAGCCTTGGGATCCGGCGAGCAGGATCGAGCCCAGGATCACGGCGGCACCGAAGACGGAGGCCAACGAACTCCATTTGAACAGCCCGGCGGTCTGCACCAGGAAGTTCATCGGGATCAGGTAGATGCCGTAGGCGACCTGCCCGAGAAGGAGCAGGCCCACGATCGGGATCGCGGTGTAGTAGTCGCTTCCGACGAGCAGGGTGCCGGTGAGACTGACCCCGAGAGCGAGCAGAGCCGGGATGGCGACCGCCGCAGTGGCCTGCACGACGACGATCGTCCCGGTCGACGCAGTCGGTGCAGGAAAGGTCTCGCGGGAGTACTCGAGCAGGACCGATCGGTTGAGCTCGGCGAGCAGCAGCATGCTGATCGCGGCCACACTCACGGCGAACGAGAACAGCCCGACAGCTGAGATGGAGACGACGAGCACCAGCGCGGGTCGACTGAGCGAGGTGAGCGCCCAGAAGGACAGCCTGTGTGGCACCAAAGGCGCGCACATCCGGACCAGTGCCCATGGGCTCCTCGGCTCGTCGGCGGGACGAGGAGCTGCCGGATCCGACACCGGAGCTCGGACGAGGAGCACAACCATCAACCACGCAAAGCCCGCACTGACAAGGTCAGAGGTCACCCAGCCGATGGGACCTGGGAGGAGCCACCCGAGGAAGAGGAGCTTGGTGCCGACCAGACACGCCATCCAACCCGCGGCCAGGATGAAGTAGCGGGCGAGCTGGTCGGTCGCCCTCAGGATCGGCAGGCCGAAGTACGTCAACGCAGCCACGAGGCCGGCGCTGGCCAACTCGATCGCCCACAACCGAGCCTGCGGCGCCACGCCGATGACGTCGAGGACGCCGAGCAGCGTCGCGAGCAGCACACACGTGCCGGGCAGCCAGTAGACGGTGTAGGCCCGCGACCACCGCACGATGTCGCCGCCGCCGCCGCGTGCCAATGCCCGAAACAGCGGCACCTCGAGCGACGCAGCGAAGATGACACCGACCAAGGTCAGGACCGTGACGACGATACTGACGCGACCGTAGTCCCCCGGGGAAAGGACGCGTGTGACGAACGGCAGGATGAGCAGCGCCAACGATCGTTGCGCGATGCCGACCAACACGTAGACGGCAGCCGTCTGTCCCACCCGCGCCGAGCCTCGGCTCGTCGTTGTCACGCGGTCGACCGCTCCCCGCGTCGGCGGCTCGCCAGTTGGCGAGCGACGATGATCACGAACTCGACGTTCCCGATGAGGTAACGCCGCCACAGACGACGCGGCTCGGTCATCAGACGGAACAGCCACTCCAGTCCGCGCTTCTGCATCCAGGTCGGCGCGACCTTCACGGTGCCTGCCACGAAGTCGAAGGCGGCACCGACGGCGAGGTAAGTGCGTTCCGGATCACGCTCGGCAAGCATCTTCGACACGAAGTCCTGCTTCGGCGTTCCCAGACCGACCCACACCAGATCTGCCTGCGCTTCCGCGATCTCAGCAAGGTAGACGTCCCAGTCGACCTCGTCGATCGGCTTGAAGGGCGGCGAGGCAGCCCCGACGATCAACGCATCCGGATACGTCTCACCGATCACGGTCTGGAGCTGTTCCAGGGCGTCGGGCGAGCCCCCCAGCAGATAGTGCTTGGTGCCGGCGGCCTGACCCGCGTCGAGGACGCCCGGGAAGGTGTCCGGCCCTCGGACCCGGTTGACCGGGCTCCAGGCTCGCCCCTCGTACAAGCGCATCACCGCCCAGACCAAGGGAAGTCCATCGGGGAAGCAGACGCCCGATTGAAAGGCCGCGGCCAACTGAGGGTCACGGCGCGCGGAGACGACCGAATAGGCGTTGGTGAAGTGGACGTGGCGGGGCCGGGTCTCCGGCACCGGCCGCGTCAGCAACTCGATGACCTCGTCGACCGTGGATCTGGTGATCGGGACATCACCGACGAAGGTGAGCTCATCACCTCCATCGAGCTGTGTGGAGACCCGGCGGAACACGAACTCGGGAACCAGGCGCTTGACGGCCTTGCGCGCCCGGATCTGGAGCCGTTGACCGACCGTCCAGAGCCGACTGACCACTTGGAGGCCCCTGCCCCAACCGATCGCATCCACGCGAGCCAGATGCCGTCTCTCCAGCTGCCGATACACGTCAGTCTCCGAAGCACCACCGGCCTCGTAGAC
>WLIH01000285.1 GCA_009702305.1 Actinomycetota bacterium
CGCGGGCGCAGGATGTCGTTGGCCCCGGCGTAGATCGTGACCAGGTCGGGGCGCAGCGCCAGGGCGGCGTCGACCTGCTCGTCGAGGATCGCGTCGAGCTTGCGGCCGCGGATCGCCAGGTTGGCGTAGCCGAAGCCCGGGTCCTGTGCGCCGAGCACCTCGGCGACCCGGTCGGCCCAGCCCCGCAGTCCGTTGGGGCGAGCGTCGTCGGGATCTCCGACCCCCTCGGTGAAGGAGTCGCCGAGGGCGACGTAGCGCAGGTAGGTCATGGACCCATCTTCCGGTCCGCACCAGGGTCGGCGTGCCCTAGGGTCGGATCGTGCTTCTCTCAGACCGCGACATCCTGGCCGAGATCGACGCCGGCCGGATCGCCCTCGAGCCCTACGACCCGGCCATGGTGCAGCCGTCGTCCATCGACGTGCGCCTCGACCGGTTCTTCCGCGTCTTCGAGAACCACCGCTACCCGCACATCGATCCTGCCGCCGACCAGTCGGACCTGACCCGCGAGGTCGAGCCGGTCGGCGACGAGCCGTTCATCCTGCACCCGGGGGAGTTCGTGCTCGGTTCGACGTACGAGGTGGTCACCCTGCCTGACGACGTCGCCGCCCGCGTCGAGGGGAAGTCGTCGCTGGGACGCCTGGGCCTGCTGACCCACGCGACGGCCGGCTTCGTCGACCCCGGCTTCTCCGGTCACGTCACCCTCGAGCTCGCCAACGTCGCCACCTTGCCGATCAAGCTCTACCCCGGCATGAAGATCGGCCAGTTCTGCTTCTTCCGGCTCTCCTCGCCCTCGCAGCACCCCTACGGCTCGGCGAAGTACGGCTCGCGCTACCAGGGCCAGCGCGGCCCGACCCCGTCGCGGTCGTTCCAGAACTTCCACCGCACCGACATCTGAGCCGGTCGCCCCCCTTGTAACGCGGTGTCGGCCGGTCTTCCATCGCGCTACAACGCGATAGGAGACCGGATAACACCGCGTTACATGCAGGGGCGAGCCATCGGGTAAGGTCGACCTAAGTAAGGTCAGCCTAACTGGAAGATGAGCGATGACGACGACCACGGATGCCCTGCCGATGATCCTCGACGAGGTGGCGGTGGTGAGCGTGGAGCGCCTCTCGTCGAGCTACCTGCGCCTCGAGCTCGGCTCGCCGGTGCTGGCGGACTTCGGCGTGGACGGCCCGCTCTACGACCAGCGGATCAAGCTCGTGTTCCCCGACGGGGACGGCCCGCTGCCGTCGTTCGAGGGGGCGGACGAGTCGTGGTTCACGACCTGGCTGGCCCGTCCGGTGCGCGAGCGCGGGCACATGCGCACCTACACCGTGCGCGAGGTGCGTGGCACCGGTGACGACACCCGGCTGGTCGTCGACTTCGTGCTGCACGGCGTCGAGGGTCACGGCGAGGCCGGCCCCGGCTCGACCTGGGCGGCGCGGGCCCGCGTGGGCGACCGCGTGGTGCTGATGGGTCCGCGCAAGGGTGTGGAGTACGGCGGCATCGAGTTCGTCCCCGGCACCGCCCGTCGCCTGCTGCTGGTGGGCGACGAGACGGCCGTGCCGGCGGTGGCGTCGGTGCTGGCCGACCTCTCGCCGCAGGCGCAGGGGGCCGTGTTCCTCGAGGTGCCCACCGCCGACGACGTGCAGGCCCTCGCACACCCCGACGGCGTGGAGGTCACCTGGCTGCCCCGTGACGGAGCGGCTCGCGGCGAGGGGATCCACGCCGCGGTGCTCGCCCACGTCGGGGCGGCCTACGCGCCGCCGAGCGTCGAGCCCGACGAGATCGACCCGGACCTGTGGGAGACGCCGACGTACTCCTCGTCGGGCGAGGAGGTGGACCTGGCCGTCACCCAGGTCGGCCACGACCTCGACGATCTCTACGCGTGGATCGCCGGAGAGTCGGCGATGGTGACCGGACTGCGACGGGCGCTGGTCAAGGGCCTGGAGATGGATCGGCGCCAGGTGGCGTTCATGGGCTACTGGCGTGAGGGCGTCTCGATGCAGAGCTGAGCCGCGCTCAGCCCTCCAGCCGGTCGGCGAAGCGTCGCAGCTGGCGGGCGAGCCGGTGACGTTGCGGGGTCGTCGGCACCTGCGGGCCGGTGGAGCGGGCGACGCGCTCGCTGATGCGCTGGCGCGCCTCGGTCTCGATGAGGGTGCGGGTCTCGTGCATGGGTGGGCTCCTGTTCAGATCTGGCTGAGGACGACGTCCCCGCTGACGGTGGTGGCGCGGACCTCGACGTACGGCGCGCCCTGCTCCGGCTGTCCGGCGCCCTGCAGGTCGGAGCTGATCCGACCGCTGACGGTCGAGACGTCGGTCCACACCGGCACCCCGGCCGGGATGCCGACGCGGATGTCGCCCGACGCGCTCTTGGTGCGCAGCACGCCCCGGCGGGCCGAGCCGATGCGGAGGTCGCCGCTCGCCGTGGACAGCGTGACGTCGTGTCCGGCGGTGCCGACGGTCAGGTCGCCCGAGCCGGTCTTGGCCGAGACGATCCCCTCGGCGGTGTCGATGTCGACGTCGCCCGAGCCGGTCGAGACGCTGACCTCGCCCGCACAGTGACCGAGGTGGACGTCGCCGGACCCGCTGCGCAACCGCAGATCGGCCGCGACGCGCTCGATGCGCACCCCGCCCGAGCCGGTCTCCACGAGCGAGGGGCCGGTGAGGCTCTCGACGCGGATCTCGCCGGAGCCTGCCTTGAGCCGTCCGGTCGCGAGGTCGCCGCGTGCGGCGAGGTCGGCACTGCCCAGACGGGTCACCAGGCTGCTGCGGCTCGGCACGGTGATCACCACCTGATGGCCGGAGTCGCCGCCGAAGAGCGTCTGGCGCGCCTTCGGGCCGATCACGCTGAGCTCGTCGCCCGACAGGTCGACCCGGACGTCGTCGGCGTCGCGGCCGGTCACGGTGACACTCGACTCGGTGGTCTCGGTCGCGTGGACCTGGACGGTGCCGCGGCCGAGCTCGACGTAGAGCTGCACGGGCTGGTGGGTCTCGAAGTGGTGCTCGGTCATGAGGTCTCCTTGAGGGTGTGCGGGTCCGCGGGACCGGCCTGACGCCGGTCCCGGGTGGGAGCGTGGAGGTGGTGCGGGTCGGTCAGACCCAGCCGGTCATCCGCCGTCCGCCGGGTCGGTTGCGGTCGTGGCGACCGTCCGGGCCGTGGCCGCCGAAGAACGGCAGGCTCGAGAGGTCGAGGTCGATGTTGATCGCGCCCTCGCGGGTCGCGCCGCGCACGACGTTGACCAGCCAGGTGTTGAGGGAGTGGCCCGATGACGCGGCGAGCTCCTCGGCCTTCGCCTTGACCGATTCGGGGATGCGGAGCGTGATCCGGGCCAGGCCCTCCTCCGCATCCTCGGGTCCGGGCGGGGGCGGCGGTGGGGGCGGCGCCATCGGCGCCATCGGGGCCGGGGGCGTGGCGTCGACGACGAAGGCGAGCTCGCGTCCGTCGAGCCGCACGTCGACCCCGCCGACCGGCATCTCGGCGGTGATCTCGGCCGCGGCCTGCGAGATCGCCTCCATCAGCGCCAGCCGCATGGCCGGGTCGAGCGCGAAGCCCAGCCGCTCGGCGGCGGCGCGCACCTCGGGTCCGCCGGCCTCGGCGGCGGCGAGCAGGTCGCGACGCAGGTGGTCGACGTACGGCGTGATGTCCATGTGCACCACGATGACATCATCGTGATGTCACGTCAAGCCCGATGTGATGTCATCTGACGTCGCCCGTGCTGTCGCCCGGGCGCAACCGGTCAGCGCAGGGTCGGCACCGTCAGCACCGAGGGGGTGTCGCCGCCGGTGTGGATCGTCATCAGGGTCAGGCTGCCGATCAGGTCGGGCAGGGTCGGGAGCAGGTGCGGTACGTCGAAGGCCTGGACCGCCAGGCGCAGCCGGTGGCCCTTCGCGATCCGGGCGGCGGTCGGGAAGATCTCGACGTCGACCGGCTCGGTCGTCCCCATCGGCAGGGGCGTCTTCGAGGCCTCGGTGAACGGGTGGAAGGGCTGGATCAGCTGGCCGTCGAGGTAGCGCGATCGGCTCCGGTCGAGCTCGCGGAAGCTGATCACCTGCCACCCGCCGCTCAGTCGGCTCACGGTGCCGTCAGGGGCGACGTCCTCCACCGCGACCGACAGCATGCCGTCGCCGCCGAGGCTGGAGACGTACAGCCGGGCGTTGAGCGGTCCCTGCAGCGACACGGCCCTGGTCATCGGCTCGGTCTCGAAGACGACGCCTGTGTTGTCGTTGAGCTGGTTGTCCTGCAGGCAGGGGTTCGGCACCGGGACCGTCCCCAGCACGCCCGCCGTCCACTGGCTGGCCGAGCGGGTGCACAGCCCGGCGGCCGGGATCGGGAGCACGTCGGCCGTGCCGGGCTCGCTCCGGCCGGTCGTGAGGACGCCCGGGGACGCCGCGGTGGTGGCGCTGCCGGACAGCGCGTACGACGTCGCGCTGAGCTGGTCGCCGATCCAACGCTGCGAGGTGCGCCAGCGACCGCTGCCCTGCTCGTAGTACGTCAGCGGCGCGATGTCGCGGTCCAGGCCCGGGTCGGGGCGGCCCTTCACATAGTGGTCGAACCAGCGCAGCTGC
>WLIH01000286.1 GCA_009702305.1 Actinomycetota bacterium
ACGCGACCTCGGTCTCGTGTCCGGCATGGCCCGCGATCGAGGGCATGTACGCCGCGCGGGAGGCGGCATACAGGGTGAGGCGGGTCGGCGCGATCCCGTGCAGCGCCCGCCAGGCGGCGTACCCGCTGGCGGTGGGAGCCTGGCCGGGCAGGTAGGTCGCCAGCGTGCGGGCGTACTCCTGAGCTCCCTGCGCGCGGATGTCGAAGTCCAGCGGGAGCACCGCCCCGGGGGTCGAGTCGACCACCGACGGCGTCAGCAACCACGGCGCGAGCCAGGTGCCGTCGGCCCGGATCGCCTGGTCGCGCAGGTCGAGGGAGCTGTTGTCGCCGAGGGAGCGGGCAGCGCCGGCCCAGCCGCTGACGACCAGCAGTGCGTTGCGGGCCCCCGGCGCCTGGCTCGGCTCCACCACCTGGACGCCGTGGGTCGCGGCGGCCGCGCGCACGGCGGCGTACGCCGCGGCGCTGCGCGGCGACTCGTCGTGCTCGACCGCGATCTCCTCCGCCCCACGATCGGCCAGGGTCGCGACCGTGTCGACCAGGGCCCGCTCGGCGTCGCCGGTGAGGACGGCTGCCGGGCACGGCGACGGCGCGGGAGCACCGGAGAGGATCTCCGCGGTCGCCGCCGCCACGCACTCGGGTCCGTCGTCCCCGGTCCACAGCGAGGTGTCGACCTCGCGGGTGCCGGTCTCGACGGCGAAGGGCACCCGGTGCCAGCGCCCGTGCGTCACGAGCACGGTGCCGGTGCCGCTCGGCAGGTCGACCACGGCCCAGAGCCCGTCGGTGCCCGGGCGGGGCGTGGCCTCGACGAGGTCGTCCTCGCCGGTGCCGACCCAGGCCGGCTTGCCGGCGTGGCGCTTGCCGGTGTGGAGCGTGTCGATCCGGACGAGGTTGGGGCCCGGGCGGGCCGGGGCGACAGTGACCGTGAAGAAGACGCCGTCGTGGCGCAGCCGCTGGATGGTGGGGACGCCGGGCTCCCGGCTGCCGCCGAGGACCTGCTGCCCGTCGGCGCGGGCGTTCCAGTCGGCCATCAGCGCGTTGCCCTCGCGGGGTGCGGCGCCCGACCCGTCGGAGGTCCGGGTGTCGCTCGCGGCGTAGACGGCGCCGCCGACGAGCAGCGCCGCGACGGTCGCTGCGGGAAGCACCACCCGCAGGAGTCGGGGACGCGCCCCCGAGCGGGGCCGGTCGGACCGGCCCCGCTCGGAGTGGTGCTGTCCCAGGTCGGGACGGCTCACTTGATGTCGCCGTCCGCTGTCACGAAGAGCATCGAGTGCGGCTTCGCCGGGCCCCACGGCCCGTGCGGCCACGACTCCCGGTCGAAGTCGAGGCAGGTCTCGCCGGTGAACTCGTCGACGAAGTCCTCGTCGAGCGTCATCGACGCGCCGCTGTCGTCGACCAGGCACACCCGGTGGTCACCGTTGAGGCCGGTGCGGGCGACGAAGTAGTTCGCGTAGGCGAACCGCTTCACGTCCGTGGTCTCGTGGTAGTACCCGTCCGAGCCGATCTCGAGGTTGTCGAGAGCGCCCCAGTGCGGGCCACCGGGAGCCGGCAGGGTGTCGACGATCGCCGGGCAGTCCGACTCGGCACCGCCCTGAACGGTCTCCTCGATGGTGTCGATGTTGCACTCGGGCGCGGTGCCCGAGGCGAGGAGCTCCTGGATGTCGAGCTTGAGGATGTACGGCGGCGAGCCGGCGTCCGACTTGGTGGGGTTGCGCCCGACGACGGCGTGATAGAGGTACTTGTCGTCGAGGCTGGTCTGCACCCACCCGCCGTTCGAGCCGCCGCCGTAGGGGTTGCGGGTCGGGTCGACGATCTTGTTCGACGTCGTCAGGTCGAAGACCTCACGCCACTGCGGCTCGTCCGCCGTGATGTCGGGCGTGTAGTAGATCGCGCCGCCCTGCATCGTCGACGCGAAGGCGCCCTTGTGCTGCGGCAGGTTGGTCACCGTGGTCTCCATGACGGCCCGCGGCTCCTCCTGGTGGGCGACCTTGCCGACACGCGGGCCGTCGGGCAGGAAGGACACCGCCTTGAGCTTCGGCTTGTCCCGGTCGGAGATGTCCCAGGTGCGCACCGTCGGACGGCGCAGGTAGGACGACGGCGCCTGGACCGGGCTCAGGATGATGTTGCGCGGCTCGTTGTAGTCCGAGGTGATCAGGGTGTCGAGGTCCTCGCGGGCCTGGACGCCGTGCGGGTTGGCGCAGGTGGCGGCCGGCAGCACCGGGATGTTGTCGCAGCGCTGCTCGGTCTCCGGGGTCTCCGGGGTCGCCGGAGCCTCGTAGACGGTCTTGCCGTCGGGGTCGAGCCGGACCAGCTCGCCGGGCGAGCCCGCGAAGCCGTTGCCGATGCGCACGGTGCCGTCGGAGTAGGAGCACGGGCCGGGCAGGTCCGGTCCACCCATGTAGGTGCCGTAGGCGCCACCGTCCTCGGTCACCCAGTAGGCGTCCGGCACCGACCCGCAGAGGGTGTCGGTGGGCAGGTTGACCGCCTTCAGCTTCAGCGCCGGCAGCTGGCTGGTGTCGATGACGTAGGTGACGTCGGTGAACAGTCCGCCCGCGAAGATGTTGTTGCCCTTGTGCCAGATGTACTGCATGTGGTGCGGCTCGTTCTCGACGAGCGGACCGACGGTCGCGGTGTTGACGACCTTGCCGTATGACGACGATCCCTTCGTCGCGTCGATGACGGCGAAGAAGTCGGGACCGATGAGGTTCTGCATGCCGATCAGGTCGGGCGTGATGACGCTCGGCAGATCGGTGAGCTGGGCGCCGGACTTGTCGAGGATGTTGTTGTCCCCGGCCCACACGACGAGGTACTCCCGCCGCAGGCCGTCGTCGGGCACGCCGCCGCCCGAGTCGCCGCCGCCGAGGCCGATGTCGGGGATGAGGTCCCCGAGCCCGAGGCTTTGCAGCACGTTCTGCGGCAGCAGCGAGGTGTCGAGGTTGTTGGTGATCCAGTAGCTCGCGCCGTCGGCGCCGAGCACCTTGAAGGTCTGGCCGACGATCTCGCTGTTGAAGATCCCCTGGATGAGGCCGTTGATGGCCGCGATCGCCTGGGTGGCCGTGTCGACGGGCACGGTCGGCCCGCTGGGCTCGTCGGCGGAGTCGTCCGGCGCGGCAGCGGGAGCCGCCGCCGTGGTCGCGACGAGGGCGCCCACGGTGAGGGCCGCGCCGAGGGTGAGTCGCCAGGAGCGCGACCGCCAGGGGGACCGGGTCGCGCCGGACCGCAGGTCGTGGATGGGCATACGTCTAGGCACTGGTGTACCTCCCGAGAGAGACGACATGCGTCGTCATAAAGTAAGAAGATCAACTAACTACACATAAGGAACGGATGGAACCCCCTGTCTCCTGCGGTGGTGGAGGTCTGCGCGCCGGCGGGTGCGGCCGGCGCGCAGACCCGCTCAGGCCGCGAGCTCGCGGGTGGTGGGGATCGAGAGCTCCTCGACGCGCTCCCACGCGTCGTCGAGGTGCACGACCGATCGACCCATGCGGTGCAGGAGGCTGGCGGCGATGCCGGCTCGGTAGCCGGAGCGACAGTGCACCCACAGCTCGCCGTCGGGCAGGTCGGCGCCGCGCAGCTCGACGTCCTGGACGGGCAGGTGGAAGGCGCCGAGGAGGTGGCCGTCGTCCCACTCGTCGCGCTGGCGCACGTCGACGACGATGCGCCGAGCGGTCGCGAGGGCCGGCTCGCGGTAGCCGGCCCAGTCCGTGCGGCGGTACGTCGCCTCGAGCGGCTCGTCCGGGCGCAGCACCCGGGTCGAGACACCCTCGATGCCGAGGTCGGCCAGGTCGCGCAGCGCCGGCTCGAGCAGCTCGGGGCTGTCGGCCAGCACGACGATGTCGTCCTCCCACGGCACCAACCAGCCGACGTACGTCGCGAACTGCGTGCCGTACTCGACGCTGACCGAGCCGGGCAGGTGGCCGTCGGCGAAGGTCGTGCGCGCCCGCAGGTCGACCACCCACGCCCCGCGCAGGACGGCGTCGGCGACCTCCTCGGCGGTGGCCTGGTGGGGGGTGCGCGGGCGTGCCCGCCCGGCGCCGGCGCGGTTGAGCGGCGCCATGTGCTGGTAGTAGCGGGGGATCGGGCCGAAGCCCGCGACGAGGTCGCTCACGAAGGACTCCCGGGGGGTGATCAGGACGGGGTTGGTGGAGAGCTGGTCGGCGAGGGTGACGTCGCCGACCGACGTACAGGTGGAGGTGCTGGCGCAGAAGCTGCCGAAGCCGTGGGTCGGCAGCAGGCGGGTGGACGGGTCCAGTCGGCCGAGGGAGCGGGCGCTGTCCCACTGAGCGCGCGCCAGGTCGTGGGTCAGCCGGTCGTCGACGAGGTCGGTGCGCCCGACGGTGCCGTGCAGGAGGCTGCCACCGCTGAGCAGCGCGCCGGCGCCCGTGGCCTCGCGCGGCCGCACCAGGAAGGCCTGGTGGTGGCGGGTGTGGCCGGGGGTGGCGAGCACCTCGACCTCGAGCTGGCCGACGGGCACCACGTCGCCGCCGCGCACGCCGACCCGCTCGAAGGAGACCCGCTCGTCGGCGGAGAGCAGGTAGTCGGCGCCGTGGCGGCG
>WLIH01000287.1 GCA_009702305.1 Actinomycetota bacterium
CTGGCCGTAGGGAGTCTGGCCGTAGGGAGCCTGGCCGTAGGGAGCCTGGCCGTACGGCGGCTGACTGTAGGGAGCCTGGCCGTACAGCGGCTGCTGCGGCTGGCTGTAGGGAGCCTGGCCGTAGGGCGACTGCTGCGGCTCCTGGCCGTACGGCGCCTGACCGTCGGGCGGCGGGGGCGGCGGCTGGTAGGAGGCCTGGTCGTAGGACGGGGACGGCGGCGGGGGCGGGGGCACCGGTCCGTCGGTCGACGTCGGCTCCTGAGGCTCCTGCGGCGTGGTCATGACCTCACCCTACGGCCGCTCCCGACTCAGGGCAGCAGGGCACGCACGACGGCGTCGGCGAGCAGCCGCCCGCGGTCGGTGAGCACCAGGCGGCTCCCGAGGTGCACCGCCAGGCCGTCGTCGACCACACCCGGCACCGCCGAGCGGCCGGCATCGTCGAGCGCCGCCAGGTCGAGGCCCTCACGCAGACGCAGCTCGAGCAGCACCCGCTCGACCCGACGGTCCTCGTCGCCGAGCACCTCGCGGGCGTGGGCCGGGCTGAGGCCGGCGGCGATCCGGTCGGCATAGGCGACCGGGTGCTTGACGTTCCACCAGCGCACGCCGCCGACGTGCGAGTGGGCGCCCGGGCCGACACCCCACCAGTCGGCACCGGTCCAGTAGAGCCGGTTGTGCCGGCAGCGCGAGGCCTCGTCACGCGCCCAGTTCGACACCTCGTACCACCCCAGCCCGGCCTCGCCCAGGCGCTCGTCGACCAGCGCGTACTTGTCGGCGAGGTCGTCCTCGTCGGGCATCGGCAGCTCGCCGCGACGCACTCGACGTGCCAGGGCGGTGCCGTCCTCGACGATCAGGGAGTACGCCGAGACGTGGTCGGGCCCGCACGCCAGCGCGGCCTCGACCGAGGTCTCCCAGTCGGCCAGCGACTCGCCCGGCGTGCCGTAGATGAGGTCCAGGCTGACCTGGTCGAAGCCGGCCGCCCGCGCCCAGGCGACCGCACTCGGCACCCGTCGCGGATCGTGGGTCCGGTCGAGGACTCGCAGCACGTGGCTGACCTGCGACTGCATGCCGAAGGAGATGCGGGTGAAGCCGACCTCGCGCAGGCGCACGAGGTCCTCCGCGCTGACACTGTCGGGGTTGGACTCGGTCGTCACCTCGGCGTCCGGCGCGAGGCCGAACTCCTGGTCGATCGACGCCAGCACCGACCCGAGGTCGTCGGGGCTGAGCAGGGTGGGGGTGCCACCGCCGAGGAACACGGTCTGCACCGGCAGGTCCCGGTCGCCCAGCACGATCCGGGCCCGACGCACCTCGGCGATGGCCGCCTGCGCGTACGTCGCCCGCGAGGCGCCGGCAGCGCCACCGGGCGAGCCGAGCTCGTCGGCGGTGTAGGTGTTGAAGTCGCAGTACCCACAGCGCACGGCGCAGAAGGGCACGTGCACGTAGAAGCCGAAGTCACGCTCCCCCAGCCCGCTCAGGGCCGCGGCCGGCAGCGCGCCGTCGGCAGGTGCCGGATCACCGTCGGGCAGGGAGCTGGGCACCCGCTCAGTCTCCCATCAGGCCAGCCCCCGAGTTCGGCGGCTCAGACCGGCACGTTGAGGGAGACGGCGTACCCCTCGTCCACCGACCCGCTGACCTTGGCCATCTGCAGGGAGTAGCCGTCGGAGAAGATGCCGTCGGAGTCGAGGCTGACGCCCGCGAGGTTGCCGACGCTCTGGTCGTAGCCGTCGCTCGCGTACACCGCGTCGCAGACCTCCTGCGGCAGGGCGAGCTGGGAGGTGCGCAGCTTGTTGGTGTACGACGTGGCGTCGGCCAGCGAGGCGTAGACCTCGAAGTGCATGTGCGGCCAACGACCCGCGTAGCAGGCCGGGAAGATGGTCGTGAACTCCACGATGCCCTCGGCGTCGGTCTCCTGGACGCCGCGCAGGTAGTTCTCGTCGGCGACCGCCTCGGAGTACATCGAGTAGTTGCCGTCGCGATCGCAGTGCCAGAGGTAGACCGCGGCGCCGCTGAGCACGGTGATGTCGTCGCCCTCGAGGTCGTAGACCTTGAGGCGCACCGTGGTCGGCACGCCCGCGGCCACCCCGGACGCGTCACCGAAGGAGGACGTGATGTCGCTGCGCACGATGCCGGACTCGGTGAGCACGTTGACGCCGTTGGAGCCGTCGCCCGGGTAGGGACCGGCGGTCTCCTCCGGGATCTCGCCTTCCGCGACCTCGACGCTCGAGTCACCGCCCATCGCGCCACCCATCCCACCCGAGGGCGGCGCACCGCCCGGTCCACCGGCGGCGCCGGTGGTGCCGGTCGTGCCGGTCGTGCCGGTCGTGGTGGTGATGGTCGACGTGGCGGCATCGGAGGAGCAGGCGGCCAACGCGGCCGCGGCGCCGACCCCGCCCAGGACGCCGAGCAGGCGGCGGCGACCCAGCCGGTTGCGCTCGACGATCTGCGGCAGGTCGTGCGAGAGGCCCAGGTCGTGGTCCTCCAGCTCGCCGTGCTCGGCATGCTCGGCGTGCTCGGCATGAGTGTGGGAATCAGGGTGGTCGTTCATCGGGTGGTCCTCGCTCTGGGTGTTCCGGTGGAGTCACGGTGCTGTGCTGAGGTAACCGGTCAGGGCTGTGCATCTGCTGTGCGGACTCTGATGCCGCGCCCTGGATCGTGGGGGCTGGACCGCCTCGCAACGTCGTACGGACAGGACGTCCCCTCCTCCCCGGCGTATGACGTTGCGGGGGTCAGCGGAAGTCGCGGGAGCGCAGCCGGGTCTCGAGGGCGGAGGCGGCGTCGGGGTGCAGGTCCTCGATCCCGCCCAGCCGGTCGGCGACCAGGTTGGTGACGCCGTCGCGACGCTCGAGCAGCCCGCGGATCACCATCGCGTTCACCCGGGTGGCGAGGGCGCGGTGCCGCCGCCACAGTCCGGCCCCGCACACGACGTTGAGCATGCCGGTCTCGTCCTCGAGGTTGAGGAAGGTGACGCCACCGGCCGTGCCGGGACGCTGGCGGTGGGTGATCACCCCGGCCACCGTCACCCGGCGACCGGACTCCGGGCCGCGGGGATCGCTGAGCTCGGCGACCGAGAAGATGCCGGCCCTCCGCAGCATCGGTCGCAGGTGCTCGAAGGGATGACCCTCGGGCGTCACCCCGGTCGCCCACAGATCGGCCAGCATCGTCTCGACCTCCCCCATCAGCGGCAAGGTCGGCGCCGGAGCGGAGAAGCGCAGCCCTTCGAGCTGGTCGAGCCGCTCGGTCCACCCGGCCTCCCACAGGGCTCGGCGCCGGTCGAGCTCGAGGCCCTCGAAGGCTCCCGCGGTCGCCAGCGCCTCGAGCTGGCGTGCCTCCAGGCCGGCTCGACGCGACAGGTCGGCCAGGTCGCTGAACGCGCGCTCCTCGCGGGCCTCGACGATCCGAGTCGCCACCGCGAGCCCGATGCCGCGCACCGAGTCGAGTCCCATGCGCACGGCGTACGCGCCGTCGCGGCGGTGCTGGGGCGTGGGGTCGGGCGTGCCCTCGACGAACTCCGTGCGCTCCGGATGGTCGACCAGGCAGGCGTCGAGCCCGCCCCGAGGCGGAGACGCTGCGGGGTCGAGCGGCTCGAGGTCGGCGGTCGCCGCGGAGAGCAGCAGGTCGGGGCGGCGAACGACGACGTCGTGACGCCGGGCATCACCCACCAGCGACTGGGCGGAGTAGAAACCCATCGGCTGCGCGCGCAGCAGCCCCACCAGGAAGATCGCCGGGTAGTGCAGCTTGAGCCAGGAGCTGTAGTAGACGAGCGTGGCGAAGGAGAGCGCGTGGCTCTCGGCGAAACCGAAGTTGGCGAAGGAGAGGATCTGGCGGTAGATCGTGTCGGCCTGGTCGCCGACGATCCCCTTGGCCGCCATGCCCGTGAAGAGCTGCTTCTGGACCTTCTCGATGCGCTCGACCCCGCGCTTGGAGCCCATCGCCCGACGCAGCAGGTCGGCATCGTCGCGGCTGCAGTCGCCGAGCACCGTCGCCATCTCCATCAGCTGCTCCTGGAAGAGCGGCACCCCGCGGGTGCGGGCCAGGACGTGCTCGACCGAGGGGTGGGGATAGACCACCTCCTCGCGCCCGGTGGCGCGCCGGATATAGGGGTGCACCGCCCCGCCCTGGATCGGCCCGGGCCGGATCAGGGCGATCTCGATGGCCAGGTCGTAGAACTCGCGGGGTCGCAACCGCGGCAGCGTGCCGATCTGCGCGCGGCTCTCCACCTGGAAGACGCCGACCGAGTCGGCGCGGCAGAGCATGTCGTAGACGGCCGGCTCTCCCTTGGGCAGCGTGGCGAGGGTCCACGACTCCCCCAGCCACCGCTCGCTGAGCCGCATCATGTGGTCGAGCGCGCTGAGCATCCCCAGACCCAGCAGGTCGAACTTGACCAAGCCCATCGACGCGCACGCCTCCTTGTCCCACTGCAGGACCGTGCGCTTGTCCATGCGGGCCCGCTCGATCGGGCACACGTCGCCGATCGGCTGCTCGGTGAGCACCATGCCGCCGGAGTGGATGCCGAGGTGACGCGGGCTGCC
>WLIH01000288.1 GCA_009702305.1 Actinomycetota bacterium
GAGCGGTCCACCGCCGTCGTAGGCGACGTAGCGGACCTGGCGCGGGTCGATGCCCACCGCTTGAGCGAGCTGCATCGGGAAGAGGTGGTCCGGGCCGCCGGGCGACGAGCCGCCGCCGACGACCACCGAGGCGGGGTCCGCGGTCCACATCTCGACGAGGTCGTCGATGGTGCGCAGCGGCGAGTCGGCCGGCACCAGGACGCCCTCCTGGTCCTCGATCAGCTGGGCGATCGGGGTCGCGTCCTGCGGGCGCGCATCGACGCCGAAGGAGTACGTCGAGCCGACCACGCCTAAGCCGATCGTCATCAGGAGGTGCTCGTCGCCCTCGGCGCCCATCAGCCGTGACATGGCGACCGAGCCACCGGCGCCGAGGATGTTGGTGACCTGGATGTCTCCGCCGGTGATGCCCTCGCGGTCCAGGACACCGACCGCGGCGCGACCGGTCTGGTCGTAGCCGCCGCCGGGACTGTTGGGGATCCACATGTCCAGGTCGCGGGTGTCGTCGCCGCGGGTCACGCCGCACGCCGACAGCGACGTGGCCAGGACTGCTGCGACGACGGGGGCGACGACGGCGGCCAGGCGTGCTCGGGTAGCCATGGAACTCCTGTTCTGCGGGGGTGCGCGATGATCGCGTGTGTCGATCGTCACCGACCGATGTGTCGCCCGTCACGCTTGCGAAGCCAAGGGAGGTTGAGGAACTTGTGGTCACAGGTCGCCGGACGCTCGACCGGCCTGCGGCGCCTGGCCCCGCGCACCCTCGCCGGCCAGGTCCTCGCCCTCCAGCTCGCCGTGCTCCTGATCGTGGTGGCCTGCACCAGCCTGGTCTCGGTGCGCCAGGCCGACGACGACTTCCGCGACTCGCGCTCGAGCCGGCTGCGCGACGCCGCGGAGAACCTCGCCGGCACGGCCGCCGTACGCCGTGCGCTGGCGGGACGGATCCCGGTCACCGGGATCGCCTTCAACCTGCAGGTGACGCAGTCGCAGTTCCTGGCGGACTCGACGTACGTCGCGAGCCCCGACGGCACCATCGTGGTCGCGGTCGACCCGATCGCCCAGGGTGAGCGCATCGACCTCTCGCAGAGCGACGTGACCCGGATCCGCGCCTGGACCGGGGACGTCGACGACCGCGGCCGGCGCGCGCTGGCCGCCCAGGTGCCGATCCTGACCCGCGGCGGCGACCTGGTCGGCATCGCGATGGTCGCCGAGGACTACCCGTCCGTGCGCACCCGTCTGGCCGGAGCGGCGCCCGACCTGCTGGTCTTCCTCGGCACCGGCCTGGCCGTCGGGATCGCCGGGGCCTGGCTGCTCGCCCGCGTGGTCAAGCGTCGCACCCGGGGCCTGGAGCCCGCTGACATCGCGGCGCTGGCCGACCAGCGCGAGGCGCTGCTCACCTCGATCCGCGAAGGAGTCGTCGCCGTCAACGTCGACGGCGTCGTGACCGTGCTCAGCGAGAGCGCCCGCGAGCTGCTCGACCTCCCGGCCGACAGCGCGGGTCGCCGGCTCGCCGACCTGCCGCTGCCGGCGCGACTGGTCGACCTGCTCTCGGGCAGCCGGCGCGTCGAGGACGCCGTCCACGTCATCGGCGGGCGGGTCCTGGTGCTCAACGGCAACCGGGCCGAGCACGACGGACGCCTGGTCGGCACGGTCACCACGCTGCGCGACCGCACCGAGCTGATGGCGATGCAGAGCGAGCTCAACGCCCGCAGCAGCATCACCGACACCCTGCGCGCCCAGACCCACGAGTTCAGCAACCAGCTGCACACGATCTCCGGACTGGTCCAGCTCGAGGAGTACGCCGAGGTGGCGCAGTTCGTCGAGACCCTCACCCGACGCCGCGCGGAGATCAGCGACCTGGTCAGCAGCCGGGTCAGCGACCCGGCGGTCGCGGCGCTGCTGATCGCCAAGTCGAGCCTGGTCGCGGAGCGTCGGGTCGAGCTGCGACTCAGCGACGACTCCGAGCTGCCGCGGCTCGACCCCGACCTCTCGACCGATGTGGTGACCGTCGTCGGCAACCTGGTCGACAACGCGGCCGACGCCGTCGGCTCCCGCGGCCGGGTCGACGTGCGCCTCACCGTCGACGCCGCCACGGTCGTCGTGCAGGTGGCCGACACGGGTCCCGGTGTGCCCTCGAGCCAGGTGGCGGCGATCTTCGAGCGCGGGTGGAGCACGAAGCCGAGCGACGCGAGCGGACGCGGGCTCGGCCTCGCGCTCGTCCAGGTCGTCTGCGAACGTCGCGGCGGGTCGGTGTCGGTGCACAATGACGCCGGCGCGGTCTTCACCGCTCGACTCCCCGGAGGCACCCAGGCATGACCCCCTCCCCGTCCGAGCCGGGCTCGACCACGGAGCTCGGCGTCCTGGTCGTCGACGACGACTTCATGGTCGCCTCGGTCCACACCCGCTTCGTCGAGCGCGCCCCCGGCTTCGTCGTCGTCGGCGTGGCGGCCACGGGTGAGACCGCGCTCGTCGAGATCGCCCGGCTCCGCCCCGACCTCGTGCTCCTCGACGTGCACCTGCCCGACCTCGACGGCATCGAGGTGCTGCGCCGGCTGCGCGGCGCCGGGGACGACGTCGGCGTCATCATGGTCACCGCGGCCCGGGAGGCCGACACGGTGCGGGCCGCCGTGGCGGGCGGCGCGGCGCACTACCTGGTCAAGCCGTTCCAGGCCGACGACCTGCTGGCGCGACTGGCGGCGTTCCGCCAGGCCCGCCTGGCGCTCGCCGAGGTCGACGAGGACGCCGAGCAGGCCGCCATCGACGCGGTCTTCGCGCCGCTGGGGGGCGCCCGGACCACGCGCGAGACGCTGCCGAAGGGGCTGAGCCAGGAGACCGCCGACGCCGTGCTGGCGTCGTTCGACTCCACGGCCGAGGTCTCGGCGAGCGAGTGCGCGCAGACCATCGGCATCTCCCGGGTCAGCGCCCGGCGCTACCTGGAGCACTTCGCCGACCGGGGCACGCTCCTGGTGCGGCTGCAGTACGGCGGGGGTGGGCGCCCCGAGCGCCGCTACCGCCGAGCCGGGGCGTAAGTGCGCCCGGCTCGGCGTCGCGTCAGTTGGCGACGAACGTGTTCTGGGCAGGGTTGCCGGTCGTGCCGAGGGCTCCGCGGGCGTCGCCGTCGATCGTGACCTCGAGCGAGCCGTCGGAGGACTGGATGTGCACCGGCTGCGAGACGCTCTTGATCACCTTGCTCTGCCCGAAGGAGAGCGCGCCCTTGTAGACGAGCTGGTTGTCGCCGTCGCGCACGACCACCTGCGCGCCGCCGCCGGCGGCGGTCAGCACCACCGGGATCTCGGCCCCGGCCCCGGCCCGGCTGCCCGAGCCGGTCAGCGTGACCGGGTCGCGCAGGTCGACGGGGCTGTCCATGACCAGGCGTGCGATCGACCAGGCCAGCACCAGTGCCATCACGGCGGCGATCAGCACCGACCAGTTCGGGCCGCCGCGGGTGCCGCGGATCGCTCCGCCGGCGCCCAGCTCGGCCTCGAAGACGCGGCGCGGGTTGATCGGCGCGTCGGCGTAGCGCTCGTCGTACTCCGACAGCAGCGGCGTCGCGTCGATCCCGAGCACGCGCGCCAGCGTGCGGAGATGTCCGCGAGCGTAGAAGTCGCCGCCGCACGGCGCGAAGTCGTCGACCTCCATCGACTCGATCACGTGCGGACGGATCCGGGTGCGCTCGGCCAGCTGATCGATGCTCAGGCCGAGCCGCGAGCGCGCGGCCGTGAGCTCGGGGCCGACGACCGGGTCGGGAGCAGGCTCGGCGGCCAGGTCGTCGATGACCAACGGCTCGACGGCGTCGCCCTCGCGCGCGATCGGGGCGACCCGCTCTCCCCACAGGACGGTGTCCTCGACCAGATCGACGCTGCCCAGGCGGCGCAGCTCGCGGGCCTCGGGCAGCTCGCGACGAGTCGTCGTGTCGTCGTCGTCCAGGTCGAGGGCGTTCGCGCCGTGCACCACGAAGTCGGTCCGGAGGTCCGCGCGCACCGCGACGACCGGGTCGCGCAGCGGGCTCGGCGTCGGGCTCGCGATCGTGAGGCCGGACGGCATCGGCGCGGGTGCGTCGCCGACGTACGTCGACCGAGTGGTCGGCTCGGCAGCGGGCTCGCGCAGGCGCGCCCAACGGTCGGAGACGACCGTGATGGCGTGCGCCATCGTCTGGCGGGCGCCGAAGCTGATGCGCTCGGGCACACCGACGAGGTCCTCGGAGACCGGCGCCGTGGGGCGCACGGCGACCGTCGGCCCGACCGGATCGGCCGGACCCACTCCGACCGCCTCGCCCTGGTGGGCGCGCACGGCGTCCCAGGCGTCGTCGTCGAGGTACTCGTAGCCGTCGATCTCGGCGACCTCAGCCTGGTCGCCGGCCAGCTCGGCGAGCGCGTCGACGAGGTCGTGGTGACGCTCCTCGACACCCACCACGCGGGTCGACAGCGCCAGGGGCACCGAGATCGGATCCTCCTCGCCGGCGAGGACGTCGACCGCGCCGTCGCGCAGGCGCCGTCGCGGCAGCACCTCGACGGCCTCGATGAC
>WLIH01000289.1 GCA_009702305.1 Actinomycetota bacterium
ATCCGGCATGGAGGCGCAGCGAGAGTCGCACCGCGCTGGCGGCAGGAAGTCGTTCGGATGGACCAACTCCTGGGTGCGGACCCAGATGGTCGATGAGGTGCCCGCGTCGCTGAATGGCAGCATCCCGTCGAAGGAGATTGCCAACGTCTTCATCTGGTCGGCTTTCCGTTACTACCTGCGCCAGCCCACCGATTCCTACGTGGTTTTCTCTCCGAGCAAGTACTTCAACCAGCACCACCTTGTTGAGAAGAAGTACGTCCGTGGGTTCCTGGTGAACCGGCGTCACTTCCACGCGACCAAGGACGCGGGCATCACAATCGTCCTGTGGGCGAATGAGGAGGAAAAGGGTCGCACCGAATACCCGCTCGAGATGTTTGACATCAATAAGTTCGGCGACCTAATCCCGGGAGCGAAGAAGGCAGGCTGGGAGTCGGCAGGAAACGTCACGCTCGACCCGACGGGTCAGCCGATCGTCACGGTCCACACCGTCACCAAGCGGTTGTCGACCCTGTTTGACCGCCGCCGGCCGAAGGGTGAGGGCACGGGCATCGCGTGTGTCTTCAACGGCACTGAGACCGACCGGAAACCGCTAATCACCCTGAAGCACTCCAAGGACATCATCGGCTTCCTAGTCGCAGAGAAGATGTCGTTCGACAACACGGACCTCGCCACCGTGCTCACACGAGTCGCCGTGTACAACGGCACCGGTGGTTTCTACCTGCGCCGCGACAACTACATGACCAAGCTGCCTCTATTCGTCGTTGGTCGCTTCCCGTCCGAGGGGCGCTTCTGGATCCGCGGCGTCGTGAGCCGTAACGCCGACAACGGAGACAACTTCTCGGCTGACGCCGACTTCCTGAAGTCCTGTCTGATCTACACGTGCCTGGCGTATCACAACAAGAGCAGGTCGTTCCGTGGCTCGGATGGTGTCGAGTACCGCAATGAGCTGTGCTTCGACGGCAAGGCACCCCAGGCGGCGAAGGACCTTGCCAAACTGAAGCTGACGCCCGTGGAGACCAAGTTGATCGGTCAGTGGAACAAGGTCTTGAAGGAAGCGAAGAAGACCGCCAACTACGTAGCCAGGCGCTCCTACGGGCCGTATCAGATCCACCAGGACCTCAACACGACGCAGACCGTGATGGTCGGCGGGAAGCCGACGACCGTCTACGACTACCCGCTTCTGAACGGGGAACTGAAGACGCTCAAAGCGATGGCTTCTGAGTACCACGCTGACGTGATCGCACCGAAGTTGTGGCACTACGGTCTGCTGAAGTGAGTTAGCGGGAGCTTGCAGCGGGACCGACGACCCGTAAACCGTGGCAAAACCTTCGCTGCTATCCACTACCGGTGCACGCGGTCAGCGCCCGGGGGTCATACCCCCAGGGGCGTGGCGCCCCGCAGACGAGCCCGTGGTTACCGGTCAAGTTACCGATGACGGACATGAGCGGCTATGAATCTCTATGATCGATCACGCTTGAGATGATGCACCTGACCAGGCGTTTCACGCTCCGAGCGATGCGCATGTGATCGAGCATGATCGAGCATGACTGACTTGACGCACATGCAGGGGGTTAGGGGTTCGAGTCCCCTAGGCTCCACTCGATGAGGCCGCGGTCGGCCGGTGAGCCGCGGCGCAAACCAAATTCGTCCCACTCTGTCGCGCTTCTGCGCGGATGGTCGCGGACCATGGCAGCTTTGGCCCGGTGACCCAACAGCCGCTCGAGCGCGGGCTACACGAAGATCTGGTGACTCACGCCCTGAGGGCCAGACTGGCTGAGGCCCCAGGCCTTCGAGCCGAGTTTGCCAGTGTCGACCCTGCTGACCAACCGCACGTGCTAGCTCGCCATATCTACGAGCTCACTCGCCGGACCCTAGAAATTCAGGGGGACCCCGATCGTCGGCTTCGGCTCCTGAACGATCTCGTCGTCCTTCTCGAGGCCCCTGACGCGCTAGTCGACTCCCCGGCGAGGCAGTTGCGGCGCCTTGCAGTCGAGGTCGGTCCTGGTGCGGTCGATATCGAATCAGTCCGACCGAAGACGCCTCTGTCGGATGCCGCGCTGCTGACGAACAGCGTGGGCGAGCCGAATCTTGCGGCCGAGTTGCGCGCTGAGATCGACACGGCTGACGCGGTCGATTTGCTCTGCGCGTTCGTGAAGTGGCACGGCTTGCGTCTACTCGAGGTCGAGCTGGGACGACTGCATCGTCGCGATGCTCCGCTGCGGGTGATCACGACGACCTATATGGGCGCGACGGAGAGGGCGGCGCTTGACCGGCTCGTTCGCGAGCTCGGCGCGGAGATCAGGATCCAGTTCGACGCCGCTCGCACGCGATTGCACGCCAAGGCTTGGATGTTTCGCCGTCAGACCCGTTACGACACGGCCTACGTCGGATCGTCCAACCTCTCCCGCGCAGCCCTTCTCGATGGCGTGGAGTGGAACGTCCGGCTTTCCCGGGTGGCCACCCCATCGTTGCTGGACAAGTTCCGTGGCACGTTCGACACCTATTGGAACGACCCCAGCTTCGAGCCTTACGACCCAGACGCCGACCACGATCGCCTCGATGACGCGCTTGCAGAGGCCTCCGGACGGCGCCAGCACGATCGAGTCACCATTAGCCTCTCGGGGCTTGAGGTCCGCGCGTTCAACTACCAGCGAGTGATGCTCGATGAGCTGGCTGTCGAGCGCGACGTGCACGACCGGCACCGCAACCTGGTCGTGGCGGCTACCGGAACGGGCAAGACGGTCGTCGCTGCGCTTGACTATCGCCGAATGTGTGGCTCGCGCCCGACGGAACGACCACGTCTGCTGTTCGTCGCACATCGCAAGGAGATCCTGGAGCAGTCGATCCGCACCTACCGGGAAGTCCTTGCCGATCATGCCTTCGGTGAGCTCTACGTGGCGGGCTCTAGGCCGGAACGGTGGGACCACGTCTTCGCGAGCGTTCAGTCGCTGCAGTCGTACGGCGTCGTCAACATCCCCGCCGACAGCTACGAGATCGTGGTCATCGACGAGTTCCATCACGCCCAGGCACCGACGTATCGGCGCCTGCTCGATCACCTGGCGCCGCGCGAGTTGCTCGGCCTAACTGCGACTCCTGAAAGAGCGGATGGCATCGACGTCCGTGCCGAGTTCTTCGGTGGACGCACGGCCACGGAGCTGCGTTTGTGGGACGCGCTCGGTCAGGACCTGTTGTGCCCATTCCACTACTTCGTAGTCGCGGACGGCACGGACCTCACGCGCATCAGCTGGCGGCGCGGCCAGTACGACGAAAGCGAACTGTCGACGGTTTACACGGGCAACCGCGCGCGCGCCACCATCGTGCTCCAGCAGCTTCGAGAGAAGGTGATCGATCCGGGCTCGATGCGCGCCCTCGGCTTCTGCGTCGGTGTCACCCACGCTCGCTTCATGGCGCAGGTTTTCAACGATGCCGGGATCCCCGCAATCGCGATCAGCGGCGATACACCGGCGCTCGAACGTCAGCGAGCGCTGGATGACCTGAAGTCACGCCGCGTGAACGTTCTCTTCGCGGCCGACCTCTTCAACGAGGGCCTCGACCTGCCGGACGTCGACACCGTCCTGTTTCTCCGTCCGACGGAGAGCGCGACGATCTTCTTGCAGCAACTAGGTCGGGGCCTTCGCCGCACCCCCAACAAGGCGGTGCTGACGGTCCTCGACTTCGTCGGCCTTCAACGGCAGGAGTTCCGTTTCGACAGGAAGCTTCGCGCTCTCACTGGCGAGACTCGCCGTGGAGTCGAGCGGGAGATCCAGCGTGGGTTCCCCTTCCTGCCTTCCGGTTGCCAGATCGTCATGGACCGCCGGTCACAGGAACTCATCCTGGATAACCTGCGCTCCCAGGTCGCGAACAGTTGGAAGGCGATCACCGCTGAGCTCCGCTCCTACGGTGACCTTGATCTCCCCACCTTCGTACATGAGTCAGGCATCGAGTTGCCCGACATCTTGCGTCGCGGCCAGAAGTCCTGGACTCAACTCCGCCGAGATGCCGGTCTCCCCACTCCGGTAGGCACACCCCGTGAGCCCGGACTACTCAAACGGATTCGCGCCTTCGCCCACGTCGACGACCGAGTCCGCGCAGCCGGTTACGTCGACCTGCTGACGTCCACGGCGCGATACGACGACCTGTCGGTGCGGGAGCAGCGATTGGCCCGCATGCTCTTCTTCTCGGCGTTTCCGAATGGCGGCGGCTTCGCGTCGTACGACGCTGGTCTCAGCGCGATCCGCAACGAGTCGGCCGCGGCTGCCGAGCTCGGGGCGGTCGTCGACCTGGTGTTCGACGACAATCGCCGTGCCTCGCTGCCTCTGTCGGGTCCGCTCGAACACGTGCCGCTCCACGTACACGCGTCCTACCAGCGCGAGGAGATCCTGGCAGCGATCGACTACGCCCATCTCCAACGCAAGCCGACCAGCATGATGCAAGGGGTCGCCTACTCCGAGGCGCTCAACGTCGATGCCTTCTTCGTGACTCTGAAGAAGTCCGAGGCCGACTACTCGCCGACGAC
>WLIH01000029.1 GCA_009702305.1 Actinomycetota bacterium
GGCTCGCTTTCGACAACCCCGAGACCCTCACGCTGCTCGGTGCCGCCGCGACCTGGACCAGGCGCGCGCGCCTGGTCACGACGGTGGTCGTGCCCCAACTGCACCGTGCCGAGATGCTCGCCAAGGCGATGGCGACGGCCGACCAGCTCAGCGGCGGCAGGCTCACGGTCGGCCTCGGCGTCGGGGGACGCGACGAGGACTACCGCACCGCCGGCGCCGACCCGGCCACCAAGACCATGCGGGTGATGGCGGACCGGGTCGCCGTGATGCGCCAGGTGTGGTCGGGCCAGCACACGGTCGAGAGCGTGCGACCCGTCGGTCCGCCCCCGGTCCAGCCCGGTGGGCCCGAGTTGCTGGTCGGCACCATGGGTCCCAAGACCATCCGGCACGCCTCGGCGTGGGCCGACGGGCTGGCCGGTGTCACCCTCGACCTCGACCCGGCCGCTGTCGGACGACTCTTCGACCTCGCCCGCACCTCGTGGTCGGACGCCGGTCGCCCGGCGCCGCGCCTGACCACGTCGTTCTGGTTCGCCCTGGAGGAGACCTCGGGGGGTCGGGCGCGCGAGCAGGTGCACCGGCACCTGCGCCATTACATGAACTGGCTCCCCGTCGAGCTGGTCGACGCGATGGCGCCGACCACCGGCTTCGCCGGCTCGCTCGCCGAGCTCGGCGAGCTGCTTGATCGCTTCGAGGAGATCGGCACCCACGAGGTGCAGCTGATCCCGACCGGCTCCGACCCCGAGCAGGTCGCCCGGGTCGCCGAGCTGATCGGCTGAGAGCGTCGTGACACACCAGAGTCGTCGAGCGACCTTGCGGACAGCTCTGGTGTGTCGTGTCGTGCGGGGATACCCGGTCGACCGGGTGTCCCAGCGGCCGGCGAGGCAGCCCTAGCCGGCCAGGGCGGTCGCGAGGGCGTTGATCTGGTCCAGCGGAGGGGCATAGCCGGGGAAGTAGGCGCACACCCGCTCGGCCACGTCGCCGAAGCGGCGCTGGATCTCGGCCGCGCAGTCCTCCGGGGTGCCACGAACCGCGAGCGTGCTCAGCATCTCGTCGGTGATCAGGCCGATCATCGCCATGATGTCGCCCTGCTTCGACAACGCGTTGAGCTGCGGCTGGACCTCGGCCCAGCCCTCGACCTCCAGCACCGGCAGGTACGCCGGCGTGGAGCCGTAGAAGGCCAGCAGCCCCTTGACGCCGAGGTCGGCTGCCGCCTGCTCGTCGGCCGTGCGTCCCATGGCGACGATGGCCTGGGGGAAGATCCGGAAGTCCGGGCCGGGGTTGCCCTCGGCCAGCGCCGGCAGCGTCCGCTCGCGGAAGTGGCGGTGGCTGTGGAACGGCATCACCAGCAGCCCGTCGGCGACCTCGCCGGCAGTGCGGGTCATCACCGGTCCGAGCGCACCGAGAAGCACCGGCGGCACGCCGTAAGGATTCGGGCCGGGCACGAACGTCGGCGGCATCAGCGTGTGCTGGGTGAACTCACCACGGAAGTCGAGCCGGGTGCCGTCCTGCCATGCCCCGAGGATCGCCTTCACGGCCAGCACGGTCTCGCGCATCCGGGCCGCCGGCCTGCTCCAGGTGGCGCCGTACCTCTTCTCGATGTGCGGCTTGATCTGCGAGCCGAGCCCGAGCCGGAAGCGGCCCCCCGACATCAGCTGCAGGTCGTAGGCGGCGTTGGCCAGGTGCATCGGCGAGCGGGGCAGGGCGATCGCCACGTTGGTCATCAGGTCGGTCTCCACGGCGCCGGCCGCCGCCGCCAACGGGAGGAAGACGTCGTGGGGTCCTTCGAAGGTGAACAGGCCGGCGATGCCGGCGCCGCTCAGCTCACGGGCGCGATCGGCCGCCTGGTCGGGGCGTGCGTCGAGCTGGATGTCGAGGAGCATGTCAGGCGTTCGCTTCCTGGGGTCGGGCGCGCAGTTTGCTTGCCTGGGAGCTCATGAAGGGCCGTTCGAGGAGCAGGTAGCTCACGGTGGTGAGGATGACGGTCAGGCCGACCCCGAGGACGGCGAGCAGGCCGACGGGCAGGTCGATCGAGTCCTTGTCGAGCAGGTAGAGCGGCAGCCAGTGCCACAGGTAGAGGCTGTAGCTGACTCGGCCGAGCAGGGTGACGGGAGCCCAGGTCAGCAGTCGCTTCACCGGGCTGGTGCCGCTCGTGAGCCCGTGGAGCACCAAGACCAGGGTGGCCGCGACGGCCAGCGGTACGCCGACGTAGCGCACCGGAGTCTCGAGGTAGCCCCATGGAGCGAGGAGGACGTAGACGCCGATCGCGAGCAGCGCGGTCGTCGCCAGGAGGTTGGAGGCCCGGCCGCCGGGTCGCTCGGTGGTGCGATCGACGAGCGCGAGGGCGAGTGCGGCCCCGGCCAGGATCTCGGCGAACCTCGCGGGCGGGGTGCCGTAGAACACCCGACCGCTCCACGGCAGCATCGCGGCGTAGAGCACCACCGCCGCGACGACGCTGTGCCGGGCCAGCGTGCGGGCGGCCAGGCCGCGGCTCCGGGCGGCGAGGACGACCGCGGGCCAGAGCAGGTAGAAGTACCACTCCATCGCCAACGACCAGGTCTGGCGGTAAGGCTCCATCGAGTGACCGAACACCTCCGGGAGCCACGTCAGCTGCACGGCGGCGAGTGCCCCGCGCTCGACCGTGTCCCGGACGTCGACAGGTGGGTCCGGGGTGACGGCGATGGCGATCGGGGTGAGCACGACCAGGGCGAGCAGGGCCGGGTAGAGCCGGCGGACCCGGCGCCAGATGAAGGTCCGCCAGCGCGATCCGACGGTGCCGGAGGACGACGAGCGCCACAGGACGGTCGTGATGACGTAGCCGCTGAGCACGAAGAAGACATCCACGCCCAGGTAGCCACCGGAGCCGATCCCGATGTACAGCGCAGCCCAGTGCACGCCGAGCACGGCCGCGATCGCGACCGCACGGAGCCCGTCGAGGTAGTCGACGCGGCTCGGTGAGGTCACGTCGGGATCGTAGGCGACGTACGTCGCGCGAGCAGCGACGTCCCGATCGCGGCTGCCACCCAGACCGAGGACAAGGTGAGCAGCGACCCGCGGAAGCCGCGCTCGCCGTCGCCGTAGATCTCGCTCAGAGCGATGCTCAGGGAGCTGCCGACCGAGAAGCCGAGGTAGCGGAGCACCTGGTTGAAGGCGACGGCGCTGCCCGTCTCGGACCGTGGCACGTGCGGCACCATCAGCACCGCCAGCGAGGAGAAGGTGAAGCCGCTGCCCAGACCGCCGAGCGCCATCCAGGCGATCAGCTCGGCGAGGTGGTCATGGCGTACGGCGAGCAGCAGCGTGGCCGCCAGGAACAGCCCGCACCCGGTCGGCAGCAGGAGCCCGGTGCCCCACCGCCGCGACACGCTCTGTGCGAGCCGGCTGCCCGCGACGCTCATCAACGAGTACGGCACCAGCATCAGCCCGGCGACCGCGACCGGCAGACCCAGGCCGAAGCCGTCGTGCGGCTCGGCCTGCACGACCACGACGACGAGGGTCAGCAGCGTGTACATCCCGATGCCCGCGGCGAAGGCGACGAGGTTCGGCCCGGCCAGCCCCGGCCGCACCGCCAACCGGAGGTCGACGAGGGGTCGCGGCGTCCGCAGCGACCAGGCGAGCCAGCCGCCGAGCACCAGCAGACCGAGTGCGCCGACCACGAGGGTGCGTGGACTCGCCCACCCCCACGACTCGCCCTGGCTGACCGCGAGCAGGGTGGCCACCATGCCGGCGCCCACCAGGCCGGCGCCGACGACGTCGACATGGGCCGGCTCCTCGCCGGGTCGACCAGGCACGTAGCGCCAGGCCATCACCAAGGTCAGCGAAGTCAGCACCGTGCCGAGGGCGTACGCCAACGGGAGGCCGCCGAGGTCGGCGACCACCGCGGTGACCGGGTAGCCGAGGCCGGCTCCGGCGACGGTGGTCACCGAGAGCAGCGCGACGGCGGACGCGAGTCGATCCGGCGCGATGGCGTCGCGAGCGGTCGCGATGGCGAGCGGCACCAGCGCCATCCCGACCCCCTGCATCGCCCGCCCGGCGACCAGCACCGCGAAGCCGAGCGGCAGCGCCGACAGGGCCGTGCCCGCCATCACGACCAGGAGGCCGCCCAGGATGACCGGACGGCGCAGGCGTCCGCTGCCGAGGCGTCCGACGAGCGGGGTGGTGACAGCCCCGCACAGGAGAGCGGCGGTCAGCGCCCACTGCGCGTCGCCCAACGCGACGTCGTACTGCGCCGCGATCGCCGGCACCAGCGGTGCACCGAGGCTGCTGACGATCGCCGTCACCGTCGTCAGCAGGGCCAGGCTGACGAGCACGAGCCGCTCGGACCGGGCGGGGGTGCTCACGGACTCGACGGTACGGCGTGGCGTCGGGTGCGCGATTCGCGCCCCGGCGCCCGGTCGGTAGGTGAGGATGTCGAGCGTGCCACTGACTCGGGTCCTCCTCGCCTATGCGTTGTCCGCCATGGTCGAGTGGGCGATCTGGGTCGCGGTGCTCGTCTACGCCTTCGAGGAGGGCGGTCCCGCGATCGCCGGGGTCGCCTCGATCGCGCTGCTGCTGCCTGCTGCGCTGGTCGCACCGTTGGCCGGTCGCGCGGCGGACGGTCCTCGTCCGACCCGGGTCCTGCTCAGCGTGTACGTCGTCCAGGCCGTCGCGTTCTCCGCCACGGTGGCGATGGCCGTGCTCGAGCTGCCCCCGGTCGCCGTCATCCTCGGCGCTGCTGTCGCGATCGCCGGGGTCACCTACGTCCGCCCGACGGTCGCGGTCGTCGTGCCGGGCCTGGTCGTGCGACCCGAGGAGCTGGTGCGTGCCAACCTGCTGACCGGCAACGCCGACAGCGCCAGCGTGCTGCTCGGCCCGCTCGCCGCGAGTGCGCTGCTCGCGATCGAGGGCCCGGCGCTGGTGCTCGGGGCGTGCATCCTGCTCTCGGTCACCTGCGCGCTGCTGGTGCTGCCGCTCGCGCGCGCCGAGTCCCCGCGGCCGGCCGCCGTCGGCACCGGCTCGGAGTCGGGTGCCCTGTGGGCGGCGGTGCGGACCATGTCGACCCGCAAGGGCTCCGTCTCCCTGCTCGCCGTCCTGGGCTTCCAGTACGCCCTCATCGGCGGCCTCGACCTGCTCTACGTCAACCTCGCCTTCGATGTGCTCGACCTGGGTGGCCCCGGATCCGGCATCCTCAGCGCGGCCTTCGGGGTCGGCGCGGTCTTGGGCGGCCTGGCCTCGACCCAGCTCGTCGCCCGAGCCCACCTGGCCCGGGTCCTGATCGGCGCGCTCGTCGTCGTCGCGCTGGCGATGGGACTGCTCGGCGTCTGGACGACGCTCGCGGTGACGTTGGTGGCCCTGCCGCTCGCCGGGATCAGCCGGTCCCTGCTCGATGTCACCGGACGGATGCTGCTCCAGCGCTCGGCTCCTCAGGACGCGGTGGCCTCGGTGTTCGCCGTGCTCGAGGTGCTGGCCGGCATCGGCATCCTGACCGGTTCGCTGCTCGTCCAGCTGCTCGTGGCCGTCTCCGGCACCGAGAGCGCCGTCCTCGGGGTCGGTGTGCTCTTCGCGATCGTCACCGTGCTCTGTGCGGCCGGTCTCCGGCACGCCGATGCCCACGCCGACGTGCCCGTGGTCCAGATCCGGCTGCTGAGATCGGTGCCGCTCTTCGCGTCGTTGCCCGCACTGGAGACCGAAGCGCTCGCGCGGCGCTCGCTGCTCGTCGAGCGCGCCGACGGGGAGGCCCTGATGCGTCAGGGCGAGCCCGGCGACCAGTACGTCGTCATCGCCGACGGCACGGTCGAGGTCACGATCGACGGTCGGCCCATCCGCACGATGGGGCGTGGCGAGGGCCTGGGCGAGATCGCTCTGCTCGCCGACATCCCCCGCACGGCGACCGTCGTCGCCCAGGGTCCTGTCTCGACGCTCGTCGTCGAGCGTTCGGCCTTCCTCGACGCCGTCGTCGGCCACGACGCGTCGGCCGACCTGGCCTGGTCGGTCGCGCGGGCCTACCACCCGCCGCTCGACGAGCAGCAGGGCTGAGCCGACCGGAGTCGGCGCAGCCCTACTTGCTGGCCTTGCGGGCCCGCGAGGCGGTCTTGGCGCGCTCGTTGGCGTCGAGCACGACCTTGCGGATGCGCACGGCGTCGGGGGTGACCTCGACGCACTCGTCGTCGCGGCAGAACTCCAGGCACTGCTCCAGCGACAGCTTGCGCGGCGGGATCAGCTTCTCGAAGTTGTCGGAGGTCGCGGACCGGATGTTGGTCTGCTGCTTCTCCTTGGTGATGTTGACGTCCATGTCGTCGGCGCGGGAGTTCTCGCCGACGATCATGCCCTCGTAGACCTCGGTGGTCGGGTCGACGAACATCACGCCGCGCTCCTGCAGCGACGTCATGGCGTACGCCGTCGCCGCGCCCTTGCGGTCCGCGACGAGCGAGCCGTTGGTGCGCGAGCGGATCTCGCCGGCCCACGGCTCGTAGCCCTCGGAGATGCCGTGGGCGATGCCGGTGCCGCGGGTGTCGGTGAGGAACTCCGTGCGGAAGCCGATCAGGCCGCGGGCGGGGACCATGAACTCCATGCGCACCCAGCCGGTGCCGTGGTTGGTCATCTGCTCCATCCGGCCCTTGCGGGTGGCGAGCAGCTCGGTGATCGCGCCGAGGTACTCCTCGGGGGCGTCGATCGTGAGGCGCTCGTAGGGCTCGTGCAGCTTGCCGTCGATCTCCTTGGTGACCACCTGCGGCTTGCCGACGGTCAGCTCGAAGCCCTCGCGGCGCATCTGCTCGACCAGGATCGCCAGGGCGAGCTCGCCGCGGCCCTGGACCTCCCAGGCGTCCGGGCGCTCGGTCGGGAGGATGCGCAGCGACACGTTGCCGACGAGCTCGCTGTCGAGGCGGTCCTTGACGAGGCGCGCCGTGACCTTGCCGCCCTTGACCCGGCCGACCAGCGGAGAGGTGTTGGTGCCGATCGTCATCGAGATGGCCGGCTCGTCGACGTGGATCAGCGGCAGCGCGACCGGGTTGGTCGCGTCGGCCAGCGTCTCGCCGATGGTGATCTCGGGGATGCCCGCGATGGCGACGATGTCGCCGGGTCCGGCCGACTCGCCGGGCTTGCGCTCGAGGCCCTCGGTGACGAGGAGCTCCGTGATCCGGACGTTCTTGACCTCACCGTCGCGGCGCATCCACGCGACGGTCTGGCCCTTCTTCAGGGTGCCCTCGTGCACGCGCACCAGCGCGAGCCGGCCGAGGAACGGCGAGGCGTCGAGGTTGGTGACGTGGGCCTGCAGCGGCGCGCCCTCGGTGTACGTCGGGGCGGGGATCGTCTCGAGGATCGTCTTGAACAGCGGCTCGAGGTCGCTGCCGGCCGGCATGGTGCCGTTCTCCGGGCGCTCGAGGCTGGCGATGCCGGCCCGGCCGGACGCGTAGACGACCGGGAAGTCGAGGGCGTCCTGGCTGTGCGACTCGTCGAGCAGGTCCATGAAGAGCTCGTAGGTCTCGTCGACGACCTCCGCGATGCGCGCATCGCCACGGTCGGTCTTGTTGACCACGAGGATCACCGGCATGTCGGCGTTCAGGGCCTTGCGCAGCACGAAGCGGGTCTGGGGCAGCGGGCCCTCGGAGGCGTCGACGAGGAGCACGATGCCGTCGACCATGGACAGGCCGCGCTCGACCTCGCCGCCGAAGTCGGCGTGACCGGGAGTGTCGATGATGTTGATGACCATCGGCATGCCGCCACCTGCGGGACCCTCGTAGTGCACCGCGGTGTTCTTCGCGAGGATCGTGATGCCCTTCTCGCGCTCGAGGTCGCCGGAGTCCATGACCCGCTCGGCGACGCTCTCGGCCTGGTGCGCCGTGAAGGCGCCGGCCTGGCGCAGCATGGCGTCGACGAGCGTGGTCTTGCCGTGGTCGACGTGGGCGACGATCGCGACGTTGCGCAGGTCGACGCGCTCGGTCTTGGCAGTTTCAGGGGCAGACATGGTGGATCGTCGTCGCTTCCGGTGGGAGTCTCAGGGGGCCCGCCAGAGACCGGCAGGGCCTCGAGGAGTCTAGTCGCCGAGCGCCCGACGGCCCCCATCCGCGCACCGACCGGCGCTGGTGCGAGCCGGCGCGGTGGCGGACCTCACAGGCGCTATCCGCCGATTGGCGGTTTCCGGCGCAGGCCGGGCCGGAGCAAGGTCTCACCTGTCCGGCTCGGCAGATGACCCGTCTGCACCGTCCCGGTCCCGAGGAGGTGGTGAGCGATGAGTGCGTCGGCGGTGTCGCTGCTGGTGCTCGGCGTCTGGGTCGGCTGCCTCGGCCTGATCCTGGTGGTCCTGCTGGTCGCGGACTGGTGGTTGCACCGCCAGAGGTGGCACCACGAGAGGTGGTGAGCCTGCGCGTTCGGTGTCGCGCCCGGCCCGTGGCGCCTACTCTGGAGCGGTGGGGGGACACACGAGGCTGGTTGCTGGCCTGACACTGATCACTGCTGTGCTGACGTCGGGTCTGGGAGGGCCGGCCGAGGCGGGTGGCGGCGCGCCGCCAGGAGCCGAGCGCGCCGCCCGGCCCGATCGCCCGGTCGCGATCGCGGTCACGCGTGGCGGCACGACGTACGTCGGCTCGGCCGACGGTGGTTCGCTCGCCCGGATCAGCGGCGAGGGCCGCTCGCTGTCGCGGGTGCGGCTCGTGCGAGATGGCCCGGTCGTCGCGCTCGCCGCGACGTCGGCCGGCAACGTCTGGGTCGACCAGGGCGTGTCGGTGTCGCTGGTGAGCCCGCGCGGACGCACGAAGCGCAGCTTCGACCTCGCCGAGCCGGAGGGCTGCGCGCTGCAGCCGTCGAGGTACGGCGGGATCGCCGCGGCCGGTCGGCGCCTCTACGTCGCGTCGGCCTGCCGCTCGGCGCTCGACGTCTACACCCGTGAGGGCGTGCTGCGCGCGAGCGTGCCGCTGCCCGGCGGCCTGCCCCGCGGCGTGGCCTGGGGTCGCGCGCAGGCCGGCCAGCCGGCACGTGTCTTCGTGACGATGCCCGACAACCGACGCCTGGTCGCCTACGACGCCTCGGATCTGCGCGAGGAGTCGGTGCCGTTGCGCACGCTCAAGGTCGCCCAGCCGCGCCGTGGGCACCGGCCCGTGCCGACCGGCGTCGTGGCCGACCGGTGGGGCCAGGTCGTCGTCGCCGACGCCCACAACCACGCGCTCTACGTCTACGACGCCAACCATGCCTTCTCGCACTACCGGACCCTCGGCCACCCGCCCCGCAGCCGCGGCCCGGGGACGATCGCTCAGCCGGTCGCTCTCGCCCAGCACGTCCAGGACGGCAAGACCTACGCCGGCAACCTGTTCATCGCCGACGCGGGCCGGGCCCGGGTGCAGCGCTGGGACACGCTGGGTCGCACGTACTGGTCGCGCGGCGTACGTCTGCCCTGAGCGCCACGAGCGTCGCGTCGGGCCCCGGCCGTCAGCCGAGGGCGCGGTCCAGCGCGGCTGCGACGTGCAGCGTCGTGCACGGGAAGAGCGGCAGCTCGGAGTCCGCCTGCCGCACGAGCGACTCCAGCTCGGTGCAGCCGAGGATGACGCCGCCGGCGCCGGCGTCCCAGAGCTCGGAGATCAGGCCGACGACGGTGCGGCGCGACGAGTCGAGCACGCGGCCGGCGACCAGCTCCTCGTAGATGATGCGGTTCAGCTCGGCGTGGTGGCGCTCATCGGGCACGTGCACGGTGATGCCGTGCGAGGCGATCCGGTCGGTGAAGAAGGTGCGCGACATCGCGAACGTCGTGCCGAGGAAGCCGACCGAGGTCACGCCCTGCGCTAGGCAGGCCTGCGCGACGACGTCGGCGAGGTGCACCACCGGCAGGTCGACCGCCGCGGCCACCTGATCGGCGACGCGGTGGAAGGTGGTCGTGGCGAGCATCAGGAAGTCGGCGCCGGCCCGCTCCACACCCTCGGCGGCCGCGACGAGCACGCCGGCGACAGCGTCCCAGTCCTCGGCCTCCTGCAGTGCGGTGACCTGCGCGAAGTCGACCGAGGACAGCAGCACCCGAGCGGAGCTGAGCCCGCCGAGGCGCTGCTGGACGCCGGTGTTGAGAGCTTCGTAGTAGGCGGAGCTGCTCTCCCAGCTCATGCCGCCGATGAGTCCGATGGTCTGCACGAGGGTGAGTATCCCAGTCACGTCACCGGCGCGGCGTGGCCAGGTCTCAGCCGGCTAGCACGACGTCGACCAGGCGCTCGATCCGGGCCGCCATCTCCTCGGTCGGCACCCGGGGCCCGTCACCGTGCAACCACTCGACCAGCAGCCGCGCGGCGCCGCCGGCGGCGAACGCGACCGCGGTCGGATCAGCGTCGCGGTGCTGGCCCGCGATCCGCTCCTCGAGCCAGTCGCAGACGCTCAGGTGCGCCTTCTCGAGCACCCGCGCGTCGCCGAGGCGGGCGCCGTAGGTGCGCTGGTCGGCCGCGAGTCCGGCCAGCACGGGCGCCAGCCCCCGGCCCGCGTCGAGCTCGCACAGCCGCAGCGCGACGGCGGCGGAGAGCAGACCGTCGACCGTGCCGAAGTGCTGGTAGAACGTCGGCCGGCTGACTCCCGCCCGCTCGCACAGGGCCGAGACCGTCAGGTCGAGTCCGCGGCCCTCGTCGAGCAGCTCCAGCATCGCGCCGGACAACGCGGCACAGCTGCGCCGTACGCGTGCGTCAGCGACGACGTTGCCCGCCATGGAAACCCTCTCGACCCCCTAAACCTTACACCTGTAAGGTTCCCGGCGAGAGGTGACCATGCCCGGTACGGCATGGGGGACGGGGTGCAGGATGGCTGTCGCGCAGGTCGCACGACGACACGACGTGCAGCGCACGCGCAGTGCGCGGGTCTCCTTCGTCCTCGAGGTCGCCTCCGTGCTGGCCCTCTTCGCCGCCTACAACGTCGGGCGGCTGATCGCCACCGGACGCGAGCACTCCGCCGATGGGCATGCCTGGGAGCTCATCGACCTGGAGCGGTGGCTGCGGCTGCCGGCCGAGGCGACCTTGCAGCGCCTGGCCTTCGACGTGCCGCACCTGGTGTCGCTGTCGGACCGCTACTACGTCGCCGTGCACTTCCCCGTCACGATCGCGGTGCTGGTCTGGCTCTACCTGTACCGCCGGCCGGCCTACACCTGGGCCAAGCGGGCGCTGATCGTCGCGACCGGTGTCGCGATGGTCATCCACATCGCACTGCCGATGACCCCGCCGCGGCTGCTCAACGGCCTCGGCATGGTCGACACCGGCGCCCACGCCGGCCAGTCCGTCTACGTCGGGTCCCCGATCGGCGGCCTCGCGAACGAGTACGCCGCCATGCCGAGCCTGCACGTCGGCTGGGCGCTGCTGCTCGCCGTCGTGCTCATCCACACCGGCCGCAGCCGCATCCGCTGGTCGTGGCTGCTGCACCCGATCGCCACCACGGTGGTCGTCGTGGTGACCGCCAACCACTACCTGCTCGACGTCGCCGCCGGCGCGGCCCTCGTGCTGGTCGCCCTCTGGGTGACCCATCGACTGTGGCCCGTCACCCCAGGTGAGTCGGCGCACGTTTCCCCCGAACCCGCGGTGAGTCGGCGCTAGTTTCCCGCGATCGCGGGAAACTAGCGCCGAC
>WLIH01000290.1 GCA_009702305.1 Actinomycetota bacterium
CAGCAGCACACCGAGCACGACGACCAGGTGCACGTCGGCAGCGGCCCAGGCGAGGCCGGAGGCGTCGAGCCAGTCGCCCACCGGGCCGCCGACCGCTCCGTCGACCGGAGCCAGCGCGATACAGGTGGCGAGGGCGAGGGCGCCGGCGGTCAACGGGACGGCCGGCCGATGGCGCCCGAAGCCCCAGCCGACCAACTGCCCCCAGACCACCACCAGGCCGGCGACGAGCAGGACGCAGGCCCATGAGGCCCACGACGTGAGCCCGCAGCCGAGCGCCAGCGTGAGGACGAGCAGCGCGCCGACGATCTCGGGCACGATCGGTCGGCGCAGCCAGGAGAAGACCAGGTCGCTCGTGCCGGCCCCGATCAGCAGCAGCCCCACCCAGATCACGGGCGACCGGCCTCGACCCGCTCCAGCCGCTCGGTCATGGCTGCGACGGTGCCGAGCGCGTCGGCGCGCACGCGCTGCGAGATGGCCGATGCCGACACGTGCTCCTCCTCGGCGAGCTGACGTTGGGTGCGTCCGGCCAGGATGCCAGCGAGCACCGACAGCGAGCGCCGGTCGAGGCGCCCGACGAGCTCGTCACGCCCGCCGAGCGCGGCGTTGACCGCGGACAGCACCGAGGCGTCCCCGGCGCCGCTCACCCACGTGCGCGCCGTCCGGGTCGCGGCCTGGGACTCGAGGGCGGCGACCTGCTCGATCGCCTCGCGGGCCGCCCACCACCCCGGCCCGTCCTGCACCCGGGTCTCCGGGTCGAGCAGGCGCACGGCCCCGACACCGATCCCATGACGGACGTCGTAGGTCGGCAGCAGGGCCAGACGCAGGTCGAGGGCGATCCGCGTGGCCAGACCGAGGCTGGGCACGGCACCCTGGTACTCGTCGCCCACGGTGATGCGCAGGTCCGTCTCGTAGTGCGCGTTGACCTCGCGCAGCGCCTGCTGGAGCGCCTGGTGCAGGTCGAGCCGGTCGATCGCCTCCCGCGAGGCGACGACGTCGCCGATCAGGGTCACCTGGGACATATGAAGATCATAGCTTCATTGTGGCACTATGAAGCAATATGCTTCAGTGCTGGCCGACGTGCTGCCACACTCCTCGCCATGGCGCTCCTCGACTCCTGGACCTCCTCCACCCACACCCATCCCGACGGGGCTGCGGGCACGACCCACCCGACGTACCGCAAGGGCACCGGTCCCGGGGTGATCATCGTGCACGAGGTGCCGGGACTCACGCCGGCGGTGATCGGCTTCGGGGAGGAGGTCGTGGCCTCCGGCTTCACCGTGGTCATGCCGTCGCTCTTCGGACGCCCGGAGGCGCCGATGACGCCGGTGCGGATCGCGCGCACCATGGCCGAGGTCTGCATCAGCCGCGAGTTCACCAAGCTGGCGATGGGCCGCACGGCGCCGATCGCCGACTGGATGCGCAGCCTGGCCCGCGACCTGCACGCGGAGCTCGGTGGTCCGGGCGTCGGCGCGCTCGGCATGTGCTTCACCGGCGGCTTCGCCCTCGCCATGATGGTCGACGACGCCGTCGTGGCACCGGTGCTGTGCCAGCCGTCGGTGCCGTTCACGGTCGGCAAGGCCCGCTCTCGCGACCTCGGCCTCTCACCCGCCGACCTCGACGCCGTCAAGCGGCGTACGGCGGCCGGCTGCCAGGTGCTCGGCGTGGAGTACCCCACCGACCCGCTCACCGGTCAGCGGTTCGGCACCCTCGAGCGCGAGCTGGGCGAGGCCTTCCTCCGCGTCGACCTGCCCGGCAAGGGTCACTCGACGGTCACCGAGCACCGCCAGCAGCACGCCGTCGACCGCGTGCTCGACTTCTTCCACGAGAAGCTCGACGCCTGAGCTGGCCGAGAGGATCAGGCCGAGAGGATCAGGCCGCTGGTCGGCACGCCGGTGCCGGCGGTGACGAGCACGTGGCTGGAGGCGGCGGCCTCGACCGGGTTGACCGAGGTGCCGCGGATCTGGCGCACGCCCTCGGCGATGCCGTTCATGCCGTGGATGTAGGCCTCGCCGAGCTGGCCGCCGTGGGTGTTCAGCGGCAGCCGGCCGCCGAGCTCGATCGCCCCGTCCCGGACGAAGTCCGGCGCCTCCCCGCGACCGCAGAAGCCGAGCTCCTCGAGCTGCATGAGCACGTACGGCGTGAAGTGGTCGTAGAGGATCGCCATCGGCATGTCGTCGGGTCGCAGACCCGACTGGCGCCACAGCTCGCGACCGACGACCCCCATCTCGGGGATCCCGATGTCGTCGCGGTAGTAGGACGTCATCACGAACTGGTCGGCGCCGCTGCCCTGTGCGGCGGCGGCGATGAAGGCGGGCTTCCGGGCGAGGTCGCGCGCCCGCTCGGCCGAGACCACGACCAGCGCGACGGCGCCATCGCTCTCCTGGCAGCAGTCGAGCAGGTGCAGCGGGTCGGCGATCATCCGCGAGGCCTGGTGGTCCTCGATGGTGATCGGCTTGCCGAAGAAGAAGGCGTCCGGGTTGGTCGCCGCGTGGCGGCGGTCGGCGACGGCGACCGCACCGAAGTCGGCCGAGGTGGCGCCGTACTCGTGCATGTAGCGCCGGGCCTGCATCGCCACGGTCGCGGCGGGCGTGCCGAGACCCATCGGGTAGGACCAGGCGTTGTCGAGGCCGTTGGTGTTGACCTGGGTGGCCGCGGCCACCGAGAACTGGCCGAAGCGGCTCTCGGAGCGCTCGTTGAAGCCGCGGTAGCAGACGACGACGTCGGCGACGCCGGTCGCGACCGCCATCGCAGCCTGCTGCACCGTGGCGCAGGCGGCTCCCCCGCCGTAGTTGATGCGGCTGAAGAAGCGCAGCTCCTTGATGCCGAGCTCGCGCGCCACGGCGATCTCGGAGGAGGTGTCCATCGTGAACGTCGTCAGTCCGTCGACGTCGGCCGGCGTGAGGCCGCAGTCGGCGAGGGCATGCTGGACCGCCTCCACGGAGAGCTGCAGCTCCGAGCGCCCGGACTCCTTGGAGAACTCCGTGGCGCCGATGCCGACGATCGCGGCCCGGCCGCTGAGCCCGCTCACGCGAGGCTCCCCGCGCGGTCGGGCAGCCCGACCTTGACAGTGCCGACGACGTGGTCGCCGAGCGAGACCGCCCCGGTCACCGAGATGACCGCCACGCCGTCCTCGACGGAGGTGACGGCGCCGGAGAAGCTCAACGTGTCGTAGGGGTACGCGGGAGCGCCGAGACGGATGGCGATGCCGCGCACGTCGGTCTCCGGGCCCGCCCAGTCGGTCACGTAGCGCTCGACCAGCCCGGTCGAGGTCAGGATGTTCATGAAGATGTCCTTCGACCCGTGCGACTGCGCGAGGTCGCGGTCGTGGTGGACGTCCTGGAAGTCGCGGGTGGCGATCGCGGTGCTGACGATCAGCGTCGGCGTGATCGGCACCTCCCAGACGGGGATCTGGTCTCCGACGTTCACTGGTCCTCCTCGGCGACCCGCCACACGGGCAGGGTCAGGTCGTCGTCGACGTGGTGGTAGTCGACGCGCAGGCGCATGCCGATCTCGATCTGGTCGTCGGCGACGTCGACGACCTCGCCCACCATCCGCACGCCCTCGTCGAGGTCGACGAGCGCGATCACGATGGGCAGCTCCTTGCCGGGCACGGGCGGGTGCCGGTGCACGATGTAGGAGAAGACGGTGCCGACCCCGCCGGAGACGACGAAGCCGCGGTCGAGGGCGCCGCAGTCCGGGCACGCCGGGCCGGGGGGGAAGCGCAGCTCGGCGCAGGCGTTGCAACGCTGGATGCGCAGCTCGTCGACCGCGGTGCCGTCCCAGAAGAACTGCGAGTCGCGGTTGATCATCGGGCGGATCATGCGCTGGCCTTCGGGATGAACTTGAGGACGCGGAAGAGCATCGTCGCTACGACCTCGGAGCCGACGTACCAGGTGTTGCGCGAGGTCACGAAGTAGCCCGTGCCCATGCCGGTGGTCTTCGGGCCGACGACCGAGTCGAGCGCCGTCGTGACCCGCACCTGCTCGCCGACCTGGAGGTAGCGGTGGTAGTCCTGCTCGCAGTTGGTGCCGAGCACGGCGGTGTAGCCGGCGTCGGTCAGCACCTTCATCATCCCGTGCAGCGGGTCGTCCTCGGGCGGCTTGCCACCGAGGCCGTACATCGTCCAGACCTGCGCCATCGACGGGGGCGCCTCGCCCGCGTGGAAGCGCGGGTTGGTGTTGCCCATCGCCTCCAGCCAGTTGTTGATCGTCGGCTGGTTGACCGGGTCGCGAGCCTCGCGCTCGGCCGCCTCGCCGAGTGCCTTGATCCGCTCGGCCTCGGCCATGATCAGGTCGTGGGTCGCGCCGAGCTCGGGCGACGCCGCCGTCATCGGGGCACTCGCGGCAGGCTCATGCCGAACATCGCGATCAGCTCGCGCTGCACCTCCTGCACGCCGCCGCCGAAGGTGAGCACCAGGTTGCGCTTGGCCTGGGCGTCGAGGTACTCCATCAGCTCGCCGGTCGTCGGGTCGCCGGGGTCGCCGTAGCGGTGCACGACCGAGACCAGGTCGGCCG
>WLIH01000291.1 GCA_009702305.1 Actinomycetota bacterium
GAGGTGGAGTACGCGCCCGGTGAGCCCAAGGGCACCGCCTGGCACCCGCACCGCGGCTTCGAGACGGTCACCTACATCATCGACGGCGTCTTCGACCACCAGGACTCCCACGGTGGCGGCGGCACCATCACCAACGGCGACACGCAGTGGATGACGGCCGGCTCCGGCCTGCTGCACATCGAGGCGCCGCCGGAGTGGCTGGTCCAGCAGGGCGGGCTCTTCCACGGCATCCAGCTCTGGGTCAACCTCCCGCGTGACGCCAAGAGCAACGCACCGCGCTACCAGGACATCCGCTCCGGCGAGGTGCAGCTGCTCACCACTCCCGACGCGGGCGCGCTGGTGCGCGTCATCGCCGGCACCGTCGACGGCCACGCCGGCCCCGGCGCGACGTACACCCCCATGAGCCTGGTGCACGCGAGCATCGAGCCGGGTGCCCGCCTCGACCTGCCCTGGGACGTCGACTTCAACGCCCTGGTCTACGTGCTGAGCGGGCAGGGCAGCGTCGGCGTCGACGGTCAGCCGATCCGGATGGGCCAGACCGCGGTGCTCAGTGCCGGTGACTACCTCACACTCACCGCCGCGGGCACCCAGGAGAGCCGCTCCCCGCGGCTCGAGGTGATCGTCGTGGGCGGTCGGCCGATCCGCGAGCCGCTGGCCTGGGCCGGCCCCTTCGTGATGAACACCAAGGCCGAGGTGCTGGAGGCCTACCAGGACTTCCAGCGCGGCCGGTTCGGGCACATCCCGGCGTAGGTTAGGGTCACCTCACGTGACCCTCCACCGCGACGCGTACGGCGTGCCGCACCTGCGTGCGAGCACCGTCCTCGAGCTCGCCCACCTGCAGGGACGGGTCACCGCCCGCGACCGCACCTGGCAGCTCGAGTGGCTGCGTCGGCGCGCGAGCGGCACCACGGCCGAGGTCTTCGGCCCGCGTGCGCTCGCCTGGGACCGGCTCTCGCGCCGGGCCGGGATCGCCGAGACGGCGCGACGTGCGCACGCCGCGCTGACGCCCGAGACCCGGGCGTTCGTGGCGGCGTACGTCGACGGGGTCAATGCGGGTCTCGTGGAGCCGGGCGCTGCCGACGGCGACGAGCTGAGCCGGCTGGGCCTGGCTCCCGGGCGGTGGGAGCCGTGGACGCCGCTCGCGGTGTTCCTCGCCCAGCACCTGCTCTTCGCGAGCCTGCCCGGCAAGCTGTGGTCCCAGCGGGTCCGCGACCACCTCGGCGACGACGCGGCGCTGCTCTCGCACGAGGGGCCGCACTCGAGCGGCTCCAACGCCTGGGCCGTGGGCGGCGATCGCACGGCCTCGGGCTACGCGCTGATCGGCGGCGATCCACACCGGGTGATCGAGACGCCCGGGGTCTACATGCAGGTGCGGCTGGCCTGCACCGATCCCGACGACTCCTTCGACGTGCTCGGCTTCGCCTTCCCTGGCGTGCCCGGCGTCCAGCACTTCGCCCACGCCGGCGAGGTCGCGTGGGCGATCACCAACGCGATGGCCGACTACCAGGACGTGTACGCCGAGCAACTGCGTCGAGGCGACGGCGGCCTAGAGGCCCTCGGCCCGCAAGGCTGGGAGCCGGCGAGCTCGTGGCTCGAGGTCGTCGACGTGGCCGGCGCCGACCCGGCGCTCGTCGAGGTGGTCACCACCGAGCGCGGTCCGCTCATCGAGGGCGACGTCGACTCCGGCCGCGGACTCTCGGTGCGCTTCGCCTCCGGCGTGCTCGACGACCTGGGCTTCGACGCTCTGCTCCCGCTGCTGCGAGCGCGATCGGCCGACGACGTCGACGCGGCCCTCGACCGCTGGGTCGAGCCGGTCAACAACGTGCTCATCGCCGACCGGTCGGGAGCCGTGCGTTATCGCGTTGCCGGACGGATCCCGGTGCGCCCCGACGCCAACCGTCGCGGCATCGTCGCGGCGAGCGACCCCGACGCCGCCTGGACCGGGTGGCTGGACCCGCTCCCGCGCCACGACGTCGCCCCCGACGGGCAGGTCGTGACCGCCAACGAGCGGCGCGGCCCCGAGAGCGATGCGGTCGGTGCGGTCTTCGCGCCTCCCCACCGCGCCGCCCGGCTGCACGCCCTGCTCGACGGTCGTGACGACCTCACGACGGCCGACTTCGCGTCGTTCCACAACGACGCCCTCCTGCCGACCGTGGCCCAGGTCCAGGACCTGCTGCGCGACCTGCGCGCCGGGGCCGGGGAGCCGGTCCGCGAGGCGATCCTGGCCTGGGACGGCCGGATGACGGCCGACTCGACGGGAGCGGCGGCGTTCGCGGCGTGGCGCGGCGCCTTCGCGCGACGGATCGCCGACGAGCCGGTCTTCGCGAGCCTGCGCGAGCCGCACGAGCACGATCCGACGTTCGCGCCGTGGCTCGAGGTCCGCGACCGGATCGCCCTCGCGCTGGAGACGCTGATCGACGCGGGTGCGCCATTCGGTCTCGATCTCGCCACCCTGGCGTGCGAGGCGCTCGATGATGCTGTCGGCCACGCGACCACCTGGGGCGAGACCCATGTCGCGACCCCGGTGCACGCCTTCGACATCGCAGCCGACGACCTCGAGGCGCCGGACCTGGACTTGCCGGCGGTCTCCGGCGACATCGACACGGTGCGCTGCACGGGCTCGCTCCCGGCCTCGGGAGACGCCTGCTACCGGGGGTCGGTCGCCCGCTACGTCTGGGACCTCGCCGACCGCGACGCGGGCGGCTGGGTGGTGCCGGTCGGTGCCGCCGGCGATCCGGGCGACCCCCACTACCACGACCAGCTCCCGCTGTGGGCGGCCGGCGAGCTCGCGCCGATCGTCACGGCCTGGACCGACCTGGCGGAGCAGCCATGACCGATCTGCGCATGGAGACCTTCGATCCGGTGCGCGACGTCGAGGAGCTGCATGCCTGGGTCGTCGCCGACCGGGCGCGCTTCTGGATGATGCAGGACCACACGGTCGACGAGGTCCGCGAGATCTACACCTGGCTCCACGAGCAGCCCACCCACCACGTGTGGTGGGTGGTCGAGGGGGAGCAGCGGGTCGCTCTCCTCCAGGACTACCTGCCCGAGGCCGACGAGGTCGGCGAGCACTACCCGGTGCGACCCGGGGACCTCGGTGTCCACCTCATGCTGGCCGAGGGCGGGGCACGCCGACCCGGGTTCACCGCCGAGGTGGCGGCCTTCGGTCTCGAGTGGTGCTTCGCGCAGCCGGAGGTGCAGCGGCTCGTGGTGGAGCCCGATGCGCGCAACGACAAGGCGCTGGCCCGGGCGACTCGGATGGGCTTCACCCTGGGCGATGTGGTCCAGCTCTCGACCAAACCGGCGCAGCTGGGCTTCCTGACGCGCGAGACCTACGAGGCGTGGAGGTCCTTGGCGAAGAACGCCTCGGCGTAGGGGTTGTCGTTGTAGCGCTCGATGCGCGTGTAGCCCTTGCTCTCGTACATCGCGATCGCCTCGGTCAGGGTGCCGTTGGTGTCCAGCACCACGCGATCGTGACCGAGGCGTGCGGCGAGGCCCTCGAGATGGGAGAGCATCCGCGAGCCGAGACCGGTGCCTCGCCACGCGGGGGCGACCCACATCCGCTTGATCTCGCCCAGCTCGACCGAGAGGGCGCGGACGCCGCCGTAGGCGACCGGCTCGCCCTCGTGCACCGCGACGACGAAGGTGCCGACCTGGTCCGGGGCGCCGGGGTCGAAGCCCCCGGGGAAGCGGGCGTCGATCTCGGCGAAGTAGCGGGCGCTGGCCGTCTGCGCGGCCGGGTCGCCCGGCATTACCTCGCGCAGGTCGAGGGCAGCGGCGTCGTCGCGGTCGGGCACGCCCGCGACTCTAGCGAGCCAGGAGCGCTCAGATCTCGGTGCGCTGCTCGCGGACGGTCTGGCTGCCGTCGGGGTGCGTGACCGTGGTGCGCGACCCGGCCCGGCGGCCGCTGTTGAGGGTGACGGCGGTGAGGACGATGGAGACCAGGCCGACCGCGGCGAGGATCCAGCCGATCATCGCGAGGTCGACCCCGCTGACGGTGTCCTCGACCGCAAGGGCGAGCACGAGGCCCGCCGCGAGAAGGAAGGCGCCGATGCCGTAACCCATGATTGCTCCTGACGAGTAGGTGTCCCGAGATGGACCTCGTCTCGTGTGCCCCGCCGTACGCCGTTCAATCCTCGTCGTCGCGCTCCGACGGCAAAGAAAATGCGCGCGCCCGCTCTCGGGTGCCGAGACCGCGCGCCGGCCCGCGCCGCTGACAGCTGGCGGCGTCTGCTGAGATCCGAGACCCGTGACCCGTGAAAAGATGGCAGCCATGGGGGACCCGGAGGGCAAGAACCGAGCGAAGGGGCTGTCGGCCGACCTGATCGCGCGCGCGACCCTGACGCTCATCGACGAGGAGGGTGTGGGTGCGGCATCCATGCGCTCGATCGCGTCACGGCTGGGCGTCGAGGCGATGTCGCTCTACAAGCACGTCGAGACCCGCGATGCGCTGCTGGATGCCGTCTCCGAGCTCATCGTCGCGGAGCTCGACGAGGACC
>WLIH01000292.1 GCA_009702305.1 Actinomycetota bacterium
CGTTGCACCACGGCCGCGGCCGCTCGGCGTCGATCATCCAGATCAGGCGCATCAGCGTTTCCTGAGGTGACCAGCTGTTCTCGTCGGCGTACGCCAGGGCCTTGCGGCACTGCGGGATGCCGGTCCAGCCGCTGTGCTCGTCGGCGTAGCTCTGGACCTCATCGACGCTGACCAGGTCGTCGTACGCCGCCATGTCCAGTGCGACCACGGCCTGTCGCCACGTGGCCGCGTATCTCATCTCGAAGCACACCGAGCGAGCCGTCGTCGTGATCCGCACACCGTCGCAGGCCGTGATGTCACGCGGCGCCAGACGCTCCTCGCTGACCCGCACCTCGGGTTGAGACCGCACGTTCTGATGCATCACGACGAGGTCGACTGGACGCCGAGTGCCGTCGGCTGCGCTCCCGGTGATCCAGCGCGAGCCGAGCCACGCCAGACCCGCCCACCCGGTGACAGCGCCGTAGACCGGCAGCCGGGCCGCGGCCTCGACCACGCGCTGCTCGACCCGATCGGCGTCGACCTCGGCCGGGACGTAGAGCCCGTGGCTGGTCCGGCGCCATCGGGGACCGCGCGCCTCCCCGCGCGTCGGACCGATCTTGCCCTCGCGGTCGACTCGGACAGGGAGCACCGTCCCACGCGGGCCGTCACCGAGACTCTCCTCCATCCCTCCACGGTCCCGGCGCCCACCGACAGACGGGCCACCTCATCCACAGGCGCCGACAGGTCGGGATAGTCCGTCACGAAATGGCTCTCCCGCCCGCTCGCGGACAGCCATTTCGTGACGGACTATCCCGGCGGCGCCACCTCGGGCACCAGGGTGAGGGTGTCCTCGCCGGCCGAGGTGACGGCGTCGCGACCGAAGGCCCAGCGCAGGGTGTCACCGCGCGCCCAGAGGTCGGTCTGGTCGGTGAAGTGCGGGTGGAAGGGGTGGCCCGAGACACCGGTCAGGTTGATCCAGCGCGAGTCGTCCCAGTCGTTGAGCGAGACCACCATGCGCATCGACGGCGCCGTCGTGACGTCGTAGGAGTCGGAGGCGGCGTCCCACGAGCTCGCGTCGACGGCTGAGGTGCCGCCGCCGACCTGCCAGCCGTCGCGGTTGACCAGCCACTCGACCGGTCCGATGCCCGACTCCCCCAGCGTCGGGGAGCGCAGGTCGAGGCGGTGCAGGTGACCCCACGTCCACTTGTCCGCGTCGTGGGCCTGCCGGCGCGTCAGCTCGTCACGCGCGGCGAGCAGGGCCGAGCGCAGGATGTCGTCGCGGCGCTCGGTGACGTCCTCGGTCGTCACGTCGTCCCACCAGGGGTCGGCGGGCTCGTCGAGGAGCCGGGTCACAACGGCGTACCACCGCTGCCCGCCATCGGGCCACACGTCCTCGGACAGCTCGTCGTGGAAGGTCAGCTCCAGGAGGTTGCGCCACACCACGTTGAAGTACGCCGCCGCAGCGCTCTGGTCGCCCTCGGCGGGCTGGGAGAAGTCCCAGTCGCCGAGCAGCCGCTGCCCGCCTGAGTAGTAGCCGCGCGGGAGCCGCTGCTGGAGCAGGTACGGCGTGAGGACCGGGCCCAGGGGATGCCGGGTGTCGAGCTGCAGGTCGAGCATCTGGTCCACCGACACGTCGCCGGCCGCGAGCCGGTCGACCAGGAGGTCGCGGATCCGCTGTGCGCGGTAGCCCTGGTCCCAGTCGTCGGTGAGGAAGTAGGGGTAGTCCGGACCGATGACGGCCTGGTTGGCGGTGACGACGAAGCCGTCGTCGGGGTCGAGCACGTTGGGCAGTCCGTCGAACGGCACGGTGTCCCCGGTCCAGTCGTTCTCCGGCAGCCACCCGGCCGACGGCACCAGGCCGTCGTTGCCGGACTTGCGGATCGGGATGCGCCCCGGTGCCTGGTAGCCGATGTGACCGGCGCGGTCGGCGTACACGAGGTTCTGAGCCGGCACGGAGAACGCCGCGGCGGCGGCCCGGAACGACGTCCAGTCGTCGGCGAGGTCGAGCTGCAGGATCGCGTCGGCCGTCGGCGCCGGCTCGAGGGCCGTCCACTGCAGGGAGATCGCCGCCTGCTCGGAGCCGATCGCCGCGTCCGCCTCGGGCGAGGCGTCGACCACCTCGGCGAGCTCGTCGGAGACGTCGGAGAGCAGCGGGCCGTGGCCGGTGGCACGGATCTGGAGCGTGACGTCGTCGCCGCCGTGGACCGCGATGGTCTCGGTGCGGGTGCGCAGCGGCCGCATCCGGCCGTCGTAGAGGTACTCGTCGCCCGTGATCCGCTCGACGAAGAGGTCTGTCACGTCCGGGCCGAGGTTGGTGAAGCCCCAGGCGATGTCGGCGTTGTGGCCGATGATCACGCCGGGCACGCCGGAGAAGGTGAAGCCCGCGACGTTGAGCGGGCAGGCTGCCGACACCGTGCGGCAGTGGAGACCCATCTGCATCCAGACGCCGGGGAGGCCGATGCCGAGGTGGGGGTCGTTGGCGAGGATCGGCTCGCCGGTCGCGGAGTGCTCGCCGTCGACGACCCAGCTGTTGGAGCCGATCCCGTCACCGCGCCCGAGCCACGCCGGGAGGGCGTCGAGCGCCCCGCGCAGGCTGCGCAGCGCCTCGACCTGGTCGGCGGTGAACGGCGGCCGCGTCGGGTTGCGGGTGCCGCCGACGGTCGCGCCCTGCTCGAAGACCCCGTCGACCACGGCGCCCTGCCCGACGATCGGCGCGTGCAGGTCGTAGGGGTACGCCGGGAACAGCTCGGCCGCGCGGGTCGCCCCGACGTCGGCCGCCGTGAGCACCCGGTCGATCTCGTCGCTCATGTTGCCGCGCAGGTCCCAGGCCATCGCCTTGAGCCAGGCCAGCGAGTCGACGGGGGTCCAGTCCTCGGGCTCGTAGTCGAGACCCCCGAGGTCGAGGACGGTGTACTCGAGCGCGATCTCCGCGGTCGAGTGGCCGGCGAGATAGGCGTTGACCCCGTCGGCATACGCCTCGAGCCAGCTGCGCGTCTCGGGCTGGAGCAGCCCGAGCTCCTGCTCGGCGACGCGACGCCACCCCATGGTGCGCACGAACTCGTCGCTCTCGACGCCATCCTCACCGAAGAGCTCGGCCAGCCGGCCGGCCGTCGCGTGCCGACGCACGTCCATCTCGAAGAAGCGCTCCTGCGCCTGCACGTAGCCCTGGCCGCGGGCGAGGTCCTCGATCGAGTCGCCGTACAGCTGCGGGATGCCGTGCTCGTCGCGGATCACCTCCACGTCGCCGACCAGGCCGGGCAGGGTGGCCTCGCCGCTGACCTGCGGGAACGAGTGCCGCACCACGGCCACGCCGGTGATCAGACCGGCGACCAGCACCAGCGCGAGCACCGCGACGGCGTACGCCGTGAGCCGCAGCGTGCGCGGCAGGTCGCGGAAGGAGGCCCACAGCTGACGGCGGTGGTCACGGAGTCGAGCGGTCATGGTGCTCGCCATTGTGCCGTGGCGTAGGATTGGCAGTCGCCGGGGCAGAGTGCCAATCCCCTCGCTCCGGTCACCGAGCGGACCGTCACGATCTGGGGAGACCATGCCCACCTACCAGTACGCCTGCACCGAGTGCGGCCACGCCTTCGAGCAGGTCCAGAGCTTCTCCGAGGACGCCCTCACCGTCTGCCCGGAGTGCTCGGGCAAGCTGCGCAAGGTCTACAACGCCGTCGGCGTCGTCTTCAAGGGCTCCGGCTTCTACCGCAACGACAGCCGCAACACCACGACCTCCGCGTCGCCGGCGGCCAGCACGTCGGACTCATCGGGCTCATCCGGCTCGTCGGGCTCGACTCCCGCCGCGACCCCGGCCGCCGCACCGTCGACCTCCACGCCGACCCCGTCGAGCAGCGGGTCCAGCGGCTCGTCCTCCTGAGCCCTGTGGAGAGGGCCGGCAGCCCACCGCCGACCTGACCTAGCGTCGAGGCATGACCTCGCACTTCCCCACCGTCGTCGCCGCACGCCAGCGTGTACGCCGCGCCGTGCTGGCGCGTCGGCGGCTGCTGGCGGCCCTGCTCGCCGGCGTCGCGGTCTGGGCCGGCCTGCAGGCCGTCGCAGGTCCGCCTCCGCCCAGCGTCGTCGTCACCGTAGCCGCCCACGACCTGGGCGGCGGCACGGTCGTCGGAGCGGACGACGTCACGACCGTGGAGTTCACCCCCGCCTCCGCGCCGCGCGCACTGGCCGCCTCCCCGGTCGGCCGCGTCCTCTCCGGCCCGGTGGCCGCCGGCGAGCCGTTGACGGAGTCGCGCCTGCTCGGGCCGCGGGCCTGGGCGTCGAGCGCGGCTGGATCCGTCGCCCTGCCCGTGCGCCTCCCGGACGCCGGCATGGCCGACCTGCTCCAGGTGGGCGACCGGATCGACCTGGTGGCCGCCGACCCGCAGGGCGGCGCGCCGACCGTCGTCGCGCGGGCGGTCTCGGTGCTGGCCGTGCCGGTGGCCGACGAGCGCGAGCCGGGTCGGCTGGTCGTGGTCTCGCTGCCGGAGGCCGCCGTGCCCGCGGTGGCCGACGCCGGCGTACGCAC
>WLIH01000293.1 GCA_009702305.1 Actinomycetota bacterium
CCAAAGCCAAGGGGCTGCCACCACGGACGGTGGTCTACAAACACGGTCTGCGCGCGGCGCTGGTGCCGATCGTGACGATCTTCGGCATCGACTTCGGCACCCTGCTGGCGGGCACCATCTTCACCGAGCGGATCTTCGAGATCGACGGCATCGGCTACTGGAGCCTGCGGGCCGTGCTCGACAAGGACCTGCCGATCGTCTCCGCGACCGCCCTCTTCAGCGCGACGTGCCTGATCGTGAGCAACCTGCTCGTCGACGTCGTCTACAGCATCCTCGACCCGAGAGTGAGGCTTTCGTGACCGAGTCCGACCCGTTCCTGGTGGTGGAGGACCTCACCGTCCGCTTCCCGACCCAGGACGGCCTGGTCACCGCGGTCTCCGACCTCAGCTACTCCGTCGAGATGGGCAAGACCCTCGGCATCGTGGGTGAGTCGGGCTCCGGCAAGTCGGTCTCGAGCATGGCCGTCCTCGGCCTGCACGACGCCCGCACCGCCCAGATCACCGGCTCGATCCGGGTCGGCGGCACCGAGGTGATCGGCCTGGCCGAGCCGCAGATGCGCAAGCTGCGCGGCAACTCGGTCTCGATGATCTTCCAGGACGCCCTCGCCGCGCTGCACCCCTTCTACAAGGTCGGCGGCCAGCTCGCCGAGGCCTACCGGGTGCACCACCACTCCGCCAGCAAGCGCGACGCGCGCCGCAAGGCGATCGAGATGCTCGACCGCGTCGGCATCCCGCAGCCCGACCAGCGCGTCGACGACTTCCCGCACCAGTTCTCGGGCGGCATGCGCCAGCGCGCGATGATCGCGATGGGCCTGATCAACGACCCGTCGCTGCTCATCGCCGACGAGCCGACGACCGCCCTCGACGTGACGGTGCAGGCACAGATCCTCGACCTGCTCCAGGACCTGCAGCGCGAGTTCAACTCCGCGGTCATCATCATCACCCACGACCTCGGCGTGATCGCCGAAATGGCCGACGACGTGCTCGTGATGTACGCCGGACGCGCGGTCGAGTACGGCCCCGGCAAGAGCATCCTCACGCGACCCGAGATGCCCTACACCTGGGGTCTGCTCTCGAGCGTCCCGGACGTCACCGGCGACACCGACGCCAAGCTGATCCCGATCCCGGGCAACCCGCCCAGCCTGCTCAACCCGCCGACCGGATGCGCGTTCCACCCGCGATGCGTGCACTCCGACAAGGTCGCCGGCGACCTGTGCACCACCACCCGACCCGAGCTGTTGCCCGGCAAGGACGGCCCCGGCCACCTCAAGCGCTGCCACCTGCCGAACCCGGACGTGGTCTACCAGCTCGAGGTGCTGCCCGAGATCGCCCCCGAGCTGGTCGTCGAGGAGAGCCGATGAGCGAGCTGAACACCGACCCCGAGCAGACGCCGACCGACGAGGCGACGGCCGCAGCGGCCGCCATCTCGGCCGAGGACGCGTTCGCGGAGATCGCCGCCCAGGGGCACGCGGCCGCCCAGCTCGACCCGACCGCCGAGCCGGTCATCGAGGTCGAGGACCTGAAGATGTACTTCCCCGTGAAGTCGTCGGGCCTGGTGCGTCGCGTCATCGGTCACGTGCAGGCCGTGGACGGCATCTCGTTCCAGGTGCCGAAGGGCGGCTCGCTGGGCCTGGTGGGGGAGTCCGGGTGCGGCAAGTCCACCACCGGTCGCCTGATCACCCGGCTCTACACGCCGACGGCAGGCGCGATGCGCTTCGGCGGTCTCGACATGGCGACCGTGTCCAACCGCGAGATGAAGCCGCTGCGCAAGGAGGTGCAGATGATCTTCCAGGATCCCTACACCTCGCTGAACCCGCGCCACACCGTCGGCGCGATCGTCGGAGCGCCGCTGGCGGTGCACAAGGTCGTGCCGCGCAAGCAGATCATCCCGCGGGTGCAGGAGCTGCTCGAGGTCGTCGGTCTCAACCCCGAGCACTACAACCGCTACCCCAACGAGTTCTCCGGCGGCCAGCGCCAGCGCATCGGCATCGCCCGGGCGCTCACCCTGAACCCCAAGCTCCTCGTGGCCGACGAGCCGGTCTCCGCGCTCGACGTGTCGATCCAGGCACAGGTCATCAACCTGATGCAGGACCTGCAGCGCGAGTTCGACATCGCCTTCCTCTTCATCGCGCACGACCTGGCGATCGTGCGGCACTTCTGCCCCGAGGTCGCCGTGATGTACCTCGGCAAGATCGTCGAGATCGCCGACCGCGAGAGCATCTACGGCCACGCGCACCACCCCTACACGCAGGCGCTGCTCTCGGCCGTGCCGGATGTGCGGCAGGCGGCGGTCGGCGGTCGGCGCGAGCGGATCCGCCTCGAGGGCGACGTCCCGAGCCCGATCAACCCGCCGTCCGGTTGCCGATTCCGCACCCGCTGCCACCTCGCCCAGGAGATCTGCGCCAAGGTCGAGCCGCCGCTGCTGCAGATCGGCCCGCGCCACAAGGTCGCCTGCCACTTCGCCGGCGAGCTCGGCGACGCGCCGGCCACGCCGGTGACGGCCGGCCTGCTGGGTGTCGACGGACAGGGCAGCCCGGAGCCGGGCACCACCCCCGAGACACTCACCATCGGCCCCGGCTTCGAGGACCGCTGGTTCGACGTGAAGTCGCGCACGATGGTGACCGCCTGACCTCGGCGTGCTGGGTCGGTGGTGCCGGGTCGGTCAGGGGTACGGCATAGCCTGACCGCGTGGACGGACTCTTCGAGGTGACGCCGTCAAGTGGCGGCGGGTCGCTCGCGGCCCATCGGCACGCGTCCGCACCGTTGGCGGTCCGGATGCGTCCACGCACCCTCGACGAGCTGGTCGGTCAGTCCCAGCTGCGGGCGCCCGGCTCGCCGCTGCGCCAGCTGATCGAAGACGAGAAGTCACTCTCCCTGCTGCTCTGGGGCCCGCCGGGCACCGGCAAGACCACCATCGCCTCGATCGTCAGTCAGCAGACCGATCGTCGCTTCGTCGAGGTCTCGGCGGTCTCGGCGGGCGTCAAGGAGGTCCGCGCGGCCATCGATGGTGCGCGCGCGGAGCTGGTCGCCACGGGTCGCGAGACGGTGCTCTTCGTCGACGAGGTGCACCGCTTCTCCAAGGCCCAGCAGGACGCACTGCTGCCCGGGGTCGAGAACCGCTGGGTCAGCCTGGTCGCGGCGACCACCGAGAACCCCTTCTTCTCCGTCATCTCGCCGCTGCTCTCCCGCAGTCTCCTGCTGCGCCTGGAGTCGCTCACCGACGACGACGTGCGCGCGGTGATCGAGCATGCGCTGGTCGACGAGCGCGGCCTCGGTGGCGCCTACCGCCTCGACGACGACGCCGCCGACCATCTGGTGCGTCTCGCCGGGGGCGACGCCCGGCGCTCGCTGACCTATCTGGAGGCCGCTGCCGGCGCCGCGTCGGCCCGCGCCAGCACCGTCATCGACCTGGCCACCGCGGAGACCGCGGTCGACCAGGCCGCGGTCCGCTACGACCGGCAGGGCGACCAGCACTACGACGTCACCAGCGCCTTCATCAAGTCGGTGCGCGGCTCCGACGCCGACGCGGCGCTGCACTACCTCGCCCGGATGATGGAGGCGGGGGAGGACCCTCGCTTCATCGCCCGCCGGCTCGTCATCCTGGCCAGCGAGGACATCGGCCTGGCGGACCCGACGGCCCTGCCGACCGCCATCGCCGCCGCGCAGGCCGTCCAGCTGATCGGCATGCCGGAGGCCGGGCTCAACCTCGCCCACGCGACGATCGCACTGGCGGTCGCGCCCAAGTCGAACGCCGTCACCGTCGCGATCGGGGAGGCCACCGCAGACGTGCGCGCGGGCAGGATCGGTCCGGTGCCGTCGCACCTGCGCGATGCGCACTACGCGGGTGCGAAGAAGCTCGGCCACGGCTCGGCGTACAAATACAGCCACGACGAGCCCTTCGGCATCGCCGAGCAGCAGTACGCACCCGACACCGTGCTCGACGCGGAGTACTACCGCCCGACCGCCCTGGGAGCGGAGGCGGCGGTGCGCGAGCGGTGGGAGCGCGTGCGTCGACTGATCCGCGGCCCACGATAGGGTCGTGCACCATGACGCAGGAGTGGACGGTGCCGGCCTGGGCACTGCTGGGCGCGCTGGGCGCGCTCCTCCTGATGGCGGCCGTCGCGGTGCTCGCCCTGTGGAGCGCGCGCACGGCGCGGGCGGCGACGACGCGTGAGCTGGCCGCCGTGCTCGAGCGGCTCGAGCGGCTCGAGCGGCCCCCGGCCACGGCCCGCCCGCGCGCCGAGACCGAGTTCGTGATCACGCACCTGGGCGACAAGCCTGAGCCGGCCGCCGAGCCGGCGCCGGTGGTGGAGGCGTCGCTCTTCGCCGACCTGGTGCTGCGGGAGAGCGTCGTGCAGGCGGCGTCGTTCGCCCAGGGGCTGCGCCGGGCGCTCGCACCGGAGACGCGTCACCGGATCCGCTTCGAGATGCGCCGCGAGCTCAAGCGGGCCCGCAGGCAGCGCCGAGCGGACGGGCGCGAGGCCAAGCGCG
>WLIH01000294.1 GCA_009702305.1 Actinomycetota bacterium
CGCCAGCGCGAGCCGCGCGAGGCCCGAGTCCACGTCCAGGCCGTGCGCGACCAGTTGGCCGCCGGCGACGAGCACCAGCGCGCCCGCCACCGGTCCGGAGCCTTCCATCGGCCACGGCACGTAGCGCAGCAGCAGCGACGCCGCGACGCTGACGCCGGCCCAGACCACCACCAGCCAGGTCGATTCCCACAGCCCGCGCCCGAGGCCGACGAGGGCGACCGTGGGGACGAACGACGCCAGCCCGATCATGCTCAGTCCGAGCACGAACGACCCGAGCGCCGCAGCACGGAAGCGGCGGTGCGTCATCAGCTCGGGCTCCAGGAGCGGCGCTGGCACTCGTCGCTCGACGAGCACCAGGGCCGTGGCCGACACCGCGCTCGAGATCAGCAGCACGACGACGATGACGGTCAGTCCCCTGCGCGCCTCGGTCAGCGCCGCGACCGCGAGGGAGAGCGTCATGACGAGGAGCACCAGCCCGAGCGGGTCGCTGGCGCGCGATGCGGCGGCCGCGCTCTCGGCCATCCTGACTCGCGACAGCGGCACCAGGACGACGGCAGCCAGCGCCGTCACCACGTAGACCAGACGCCAATCCCCCACCTCGTCGAGCGCCGCCGCCGCCACCGATCCCGTGCCGATCCCCGAACCGACAGCCGCGCCCCACAGGGCCGTCGCATGCGAGCGGGCGCGCGGCTCGGCATGGGCGTGCGCCAGAGCGGCCAGGCCGCAGGCGAGCACGGCCGCGCCGCCGACACCCTGGGCCACCCGGGCCAGGACGAAGAGCACCGGCTCCTGCGCTCCGGCACACACCAGGGCGCCGACGCCGAGCAGTCCCAAGCCGGCCAGGTACGTACGCCGCCGGCCGCGTCGATCGCCGATCGCTCCGCTGGTCAGCAGGGCGGCGGCGAGACCGACGCTCATCGAGCTCAGGATCCAGGCTCGCGCACCGGCGCCCGCGCCCAGGTCGGCCGACGTCTCGGCGACGGTGGCGATCGGGCTGACGTAGGTCACCAGCACGAGCGCGGTGCCGAGGACGACCGGGAGGAGCGGTCGGTCGGCAGAGCCAGTTGGTTTGACATTCAAACTCACCCGCGCGACGCTACCGGGTGATGAGCACCGTGACCAGTCCATCCCCGCTCGCCGACCTGCCCGGTCGGCCGTGCCCGATCGCGGCCGCCCTCGAGGTCGTCGGGGAGCGCTGGGCACTGCTGGTCGTGCGCGAACTCGTCTTTGGCAACGAGCGCTTCACCGACATCGTCCGCGGCACGGGAGCCCCCCGCGACCGGGTCGCGGCCCGGCTCAAGGCCCTGGAGCAGGTCGGCATCGTCCGCCGCAGCGCCTACCAGGACGCTCCCCTCCGCCACGCCTACACCCTGACCGAGGCCGGCGCCGCGCTGCGGCCCGTGCTCGACGCCCTGCTGCTCTGGGGCGAGGAGTACGCCGTCGCAGCCGACGATCCCGACCGCGGTCGACGCCCACGGCTCCCGAGCCACCCGACCGCACCATCCCAGCCATCCCACCCGGAGGAGACCCGATGACCAGCACCCCCGCCGGCACCCCCACCCAGGCGTGGGGCGAACCGCGCTCACGCACCGTCGTGTGGCACGACCCGATGACGACGGCGCTGGCCGGCGCGGCGATGTCCGGTCTCGACTACCTCCAGGCGATGGCCGACGGGGTGCTGCCGCCGGCCCCGATCGCCGGATTGATGCAGCTGGGCCTCACCGAGGTCGACGCGGGCAGGGTCGTGTTCACCTGCCGCCCCGACGAGTCGGCCTACAACCCGATCGGCGCCGTGCACGGTGGCCTGGTCTGCACGCTGCTCGACTCGGTGGCCGGATGCGCGTTGCACAGCACGCTGCCCCAGGGCCGCGGCTACACCAGCATCGAGATCAAGGTGAACTACCTCAAGGGCGTGCGGGTCGAGTCGGGACTGCTCACCGCGGTCGGCACCGTCGTCAAGGCGGGGTCGCGGGTCGGCTTCACCGAAGGGATCGTCACCGACGAGTCCGGAGCGGTCGTCGCGACCGCGACCAGCACGTTGCTGATCTTCGACCTGCCCGGCTGAGGGGCCGAGCGAGCAGCCGACTCAGCGCGGGCGGCCGAACGCGACATCGCTGCGCTCGGCACGCGCTGCGGTCGGCGTCGGCGCCTGCCGCTCCGAGAATGTCGCCGTCGCCGGGTCCCACACGCCCACGTCGGTCTTCAGGTTCCCGTCCCAGTCACCCACGACAGGGAGATCTCCCGGATCCCCGAAGACGACCTGGGCGGTCCACACCAGGCCGTCGTCGTCGACGCGCCGCAGGGTGAAGGTGGCCGTGCTCTGGTCGTAGACGCCCAGGTCGGTCGTGCCGTTGCCGTCCCAGTCGCCCGTGACGGGCAGGTCGCCCGACTCCCCCAGGGCGACGGTCAGGACGGACCCGTCGGCGCCGCGCTGGAGGAACTGCGCCGTCGAGGAGCGCCACACCCCGACCTCCCAGCGTCGGTCACCGTCCCAGTCGCCCGCGACCGGGGCGTCACCGGGCTCACCGAAGACGAGCATTGTCTTCGCGCCTCCGGCCTTGAGCACGAACGTCGACGAGGACGGACGTCGTACGCCGGGATTGGCCTTGCCATCACCGTCCCAGTCGCCCACCACCGGCTCGTCGGTCGCCGAGCCGAGCCGCAGCACCATCGGCTCGAGGCCCGGCCGCTGCACGCGGAACTCCGAGCGGGCGGCACGCCGGTAGACGACGAGCTCTGCGGGCGCACCGTCGACGAAGTCGCCGGCCAGCGGCACGTCCACGCAGTTCGCCGAGCTCTGGGTCGTGCCGTAGACGAAGGCACCGCCGTGGAACCATGCCTCCTGCACCGCCCGGTCCAGCCGCTCCTCGAAGTGCAGGTGCGGGCCGGTGGCGTTGCCGGTCGCGCCCAGGGTGCCGAGCTGGGCACCCTGGTCCACGCGCTGACCGACGCTCACCAGCACGGTCGCGAGGTGGGCGTAGAGCGACGACTCCGAGGAGCCGTGGTCGACGACGACGTAGTTGCCGTAGCCGCGGGACCCGAGGGAGGCCGTGGTCACGACCCCCGGTGCGGCAGCGACGACGGCGTCGTCGACGTCGTCGACGCGGTTCCAGTCGATCGAGCGCACGCTTGGGCTGTGACCGGAGCGAGTGGTGCCCGTCCAGCTCTGTCCGCACGGGAACGGCATCTCGTAGTCGGTCGTCGGCGCCGCCCAGGCCGCCGTGCCGGGCGTCGCCGCGAGGACGGCGACGGCGAGCAGCGCGCAGGCCGGCAGACGCAGGACGACTCGTGGCATGGCCGAGGTCTCCGATCGGGGGGATCAGACGGCCTGGTCACATGCGTCGGATGCCGAGTCACACGCACATCACGAGACGTCAACCGTCACAGAAGTCCCAACCGTAACCACGTCTCGGCGTGTCTGTCACGAACTACAACGGTGTAGTGCTATAAGCCCGCCGTCACGACGTGCGCGGCGGACGGATCAGACCCTCCTGCGCCACGGTCGCGACCAGCAGTCCGTCCTGGGTGAAGATCCGGCCGATCGCCAGACCGCGGGCGCCATGGGCCGAGGGCGACCACTGGTCGTAGAGCCACCACTCGTCGGCCCGGAACGGCCGGTGGAACCACACCGTGTGGTCGAGCGAGGCCATCTGCGTCGTGTGCGCCGCCACGTCGTGCGCCGACAGGGTCGAGCCGAGCAGGCTCATGTCACTGGCATAGGTGAAGGCGGCGATGTGCTCGTTGGGCTCGTCGGAGAGCCGGCCGTTGACCCGGATCCACATCTGCGCCCGCGCGGGACGGTCGGCGTCCGGCGTCAGGCCACGTCGGGAGTTGCCCACCCAGCGGGCCTCGAGTGCTCCCCACTCCCGGGCGAGCTTGTCGGCGTCGTCGTTGCCGCGGCCCCGCATGATGGAGACGAAGTCGACCCCCTCCTCCGGCGCGATCACCTCCGGCATCACGTCCTGGTGGTCGAAGCCGTCCTCGTGACGCTGGAAGCTCGCCGTCAGGTAGTAGATCGGGCGCCCGTGCTGACGGGCGGAGACCCGACGTGTCACGAAGGACCGACCGTCGCGGATCCGCTCGACGTCGTAGACGATCGGCAGCAGCGGGTCGCCGGGCAGCAGGAAGTAGGAGTGCAGCGAGTGCACGTGGAAGTCCGGCTCCACCGTCCGGATGCCCGCGACCAGCGCCTGGGCCGCGACCTGTCCGCCGTAGACCCGGGGCCGGCCCGTGTCGACGGCCCGGCCGCGGAAGAGCCCCTCGTCGATCGACTCCAGGTCGAGCAGGTCGACGAGCTCGTCGACCGCAGCCTGGGCCGACCCGTGGGCCGACCCGTGGGCCGGCTCGTGAACGGCGGGGTGGTCGGACGACGTCATCAGTCCTCCTGCGGGGTGAGCGGACGCAGCAGCGCCTCCTGGGCGACCGACGCGACGAGCGTGCCGTCACGGGAGAAGACTCGGGCGTTGACCAGGCCACGCTC
>WLIH01000295.1 GCA_009702305.1 Actinomycetota bacterium
CGGGGCGGCGGCTCGTGCGGGCCCTGCTGCTGGTGCCGTTCGTGCTGCCCACGGTCGTGGTCGGGGTCGCTTTCCGGCGCCTGCTCGGCGCGCAGGGCGCCCTGGGCGGACTCGGACTCGACGGCACCCCGGCCGCGATCATCGCCGGTCTCGTCTTCTTCAACGTCGCCGTCGTGATCCGTGGGGTCGGAGCGGCCTGGGAGGCTCTCGACCCGCGGCCGGGGGAGGCGGCGGCCGCGCTCGGCGCGTCGCCGCTCCAGGTGCTGCGCACCGTCACGCTGCCCGCGTTGCGGCCCGCGATCGTGTCGTCGGCGAGCGTGGTGTTCCTCTTCTGCGCGACCGCGTTCGGCGTGGTGCTGACCCTCGGTGGACTGCGCTACTCCTCGGTCGAGACCGAGATCTACCTGCTCACCACCGAGCTGCTGGACCTGCAGGCGGCCGCGGCCCTCTCGATCGTGCAGCTGGTCGCGGTCAGCGCCCTGCTCGCGGTCGCCGCTCGGCTGCGCGCGGTGCCCGGCTCGGCCGCCGGCCGGGTGGTGCCGAGCCCCCGCCGCCCACGCCGTGGCGATGCGCCGGCGCTGGTCGTCACCGCCGCGCTGCTGGCCTTCGTCGCGGCGCCGGTGCTGACCCTGGTGACCGGTTCGCTGCAGGTCGACGGCGGCTGGAGCCTGGGCAACTACCGCGCGCTCCAGGGCACCGGCGACCAGGCGCTCCTGGTGCCGGTGACCGAGGCCCTCGGGGTCTCGCTGCGCACGGCCGTCGACGCCACCTGGATGGCGTTGACCCTCGGTGTCCTCGTCTCCGTGGTCGTCACGCGACGGGCCCGCAGCCGCCGCGAACGACGGGTCCGGGCCGCGCTCGACGGCTTCTTCATGCTGCCGCTGGGCGTCTCCGCGGTCACGGTCGGCTTCGGCTTCCTGATCGCGCTGGATCGGCCGCCGCTCGACCTGCGCGACTCGCCGCTGCTCGTACCGATCGCGCAGGCGCTCGTCGCCCTGCCACTGGTCGTGCGCACGATCGCACCGGTGCTCGACGGCATCGACGACCGCCAGCGGCAGGCAGCTGCCTCGCTCGGAGCCGGGCCGCTGCGCTCGATGCTCACCGTCGACCTGCCGGTGATGTGGCGCCCGCTGCTGGCGGCGGCGGGCTTCGCGTTCGCGGTGTCCCTGGGCGAGTTCGGCGCCACGTCGTTCCTGGCCCGCGACGACCGGCCGACCCTGCCGATCGTGATCTTCCGCCTGATCGGTCACCCTGGGCCGATGAACTACGGCATGGCGCTCGCCGCCTCCGTCGTGCTCGCGGCGACCACCGCCGTGGTGATGCTCGCCGTCGAGCGGCTCCGGGTGCCGTCGCTGGGGGCCCTGTGAGTCTGCTGCTGCGCGACGTCGCGGTCGCCTACGACGGCGCACCTGCCGTGCGCGACGTCCATCTGGAGCTGCCCGACGGGCAGGTGCTCGCTGTGCTCGGCCCGTCGGGCTGCGGCAAGTCGACCCTGCTGCGCGCTATCGCCGGTCTCGAGCCGGCAGCGGGCCTCGTGGCCTGGGACGGCCAGGACCTCGCTCGCGTGCCCACCCACCAGCGCGGCTTCGCGCTGATGTTCCAGGACGGCCAGCTGTTCGGTCACCTCAGCGTCGCCCGCAACGTCGGCTACGCGCTGCGCCTGCGGCGCACCCGCGGCATCGACGACCGAGTCGAGGAGCTCCTCGCGCTCGTCGGACTGGAGGGGTACGCCGATCGGATGCCGGCGACGCTGTCCGGGGGCGAGCGGCAGCGGGTGGCCCTCGCTCGCTCGCTCGCCGTACAGCCCCGGCTGCTGTTGCTCGACGAGCCGCTGTCGGCCCTCGACGCCGGGCTGCGCGAGCGCCTCGCCGGCGACCTGCGCGACATCCTGCACCGCTCGGGCACGACGGCGCTGATGGTCACCCACGATCACGACGAGGCGTTCACCGTGGCCGACCGGCTCGCCGTGATGCGGGAGGGCCGCGTGGTGCAGCAGGGCGAGATCGCCGAGGTCTGGCGCGAGCCGGTCGACGCCGAGACCGCCCTCTTCCTCGGCTACGCCCGGGTGCTGGACCCGGCCCCGGCGGCGGCCCTGCTCGGCGAGGTCTCCGCCGGCGCGCACGTGGCGCTGCGACGCTCCGCGCTGCGCGTCGACGCCGCCGGACCGGTGTCCGGGGTCGTGGTGGCCAGGCGGGGCACGCCCGAGCTGTGGCGGCTGGTCGTCGACGTGGCGGGGGTCGGCGAGGTCGACGCCGTCGCGACCCTCGACGCCCGCGTCGAGCGCCTCGAGCCGGGCGTCGGCGTACGCCTCAGCGTCGATGCCGGCCGCCTCGCGGTGATACGCGGCCGGCGCTGAGGGCCCGGTTGCCTACACTGACCGCCGTGTACCGCCGCGCCTACGTCCTGCTCGTCGGGACCGCCCTCGTGATGGGCCTGTGGGCCGTCATCACCGCGGTGGTCCTCGACAAGGGACTGGCCGACCCCGAGGGCAGCTTCCTCGGGCCGTCGTACATCCGGCTGCCGCTGCTGCTGACCGGCGCCCTGCTGCTCGATCTGCTGCCGCGCACGCTGTGGCTCTCGAAGCTCAAGCCGACCGCGATGCCGGGCATCGTGCGTGAGCGGCTGCGTACGCACTGGGGCCGCGAGCGGATGACCCTGGTCTCGCTCGGGATCATCGGCTTCTACATCGTCTACGTCAGCTACCGGAACCTGAAGTCGTTCCTGCCCTTCGTCCGCCCCGATCCCCGGGCGCCCGCCGGCGAGATCAAGGCGCTGTCCTTCGACCGCGAGCTGCACCTGCTCGATCGGGCGCTCTTCTTCGGCCACGACCCCGCCGTCGTGCTCCACGAGGCGCTCGGCACCAACATCTCGGCGCACTTCCTCTCCTACATCTACCTGTGGTTCCTGCCGCTCGTGCCGCTCGCGGTGACGGCCTGGCTGGTGTGGTCGCGCAACATGTCCTACGGCTACTGGTTCGTGACCTCGCAGTGCATCGCGTGGAGCCTCGGGACCCTGTCGTACTACGCCCTGCCGACCCTCGGGCCCGGTCTGGAGTACGTCCCCCTCTACACCGACCTCGCGCACACCCCGACGTCCTCGCTGATGGACTCGCTGGTCAACGCGCGACAAGGCGTGGTGCTCGGGGGAGCGGTCGGCCAGGTGCAGTCGGTGGCCGGCTTCGCGAGCCTGCACACCGGCATCACGCTGCTGGTGGCCCTGATGGTGCAGTTCACCGTGCAGAACCGTGCGCTGCGCATCGTGTTCTGGGTCAACTTCGTGGTCACCGTCATCGCGACCCTGTACTTCGGCTGGCACTACGTCGCCGACGACATCGCCGGCATCATGATCGCCCTGGTGGCCTTCTACCTGGGCGGGCTGGCCAGCGGCCAGAAGTTCGACAAGGGCGGACTCGCCTCGCACCCGACGACCACCACGTCGAAGATCCCCATCTCCCGCGACTGACCCGGGTGTCCCGGGTGGCCGGGATAGTCATGGACGTTCGGCACATATGGATCGATCCAAGCGGTGCCACGGGTCCACGACTATTCGGAGCACGGCGAATTACAAACATGTAGTTCGTCAAGTCGACACGCCGAGAAAGTCCAAAAAGTTGGGTTCAGGTGTTCCCAGTGTGACGAAAGTTGTCTAGCGTGACTTGTGATGCCTCGGGTGAAGAGGAAGACACCCGAGGCATCGGCACGACCTCGTCCCACCTGGGGCGGACGAGGACGACGACCACGTCAGGGGATCACCGGTGCGCACGTTCGCGATCGCGACGGGGCTCGCGCTGTCCCTGGTCGCCGGGATCGGTGGGGTGGCCCTGGCCGACGGCCAGCGCTCCACGCCGACGCGCGGCGAGGTGCGCGAGGCCCGACGGGCCGCCGCGGACCAGGAGCTGAGTGTCGCCTCGATCCGCGAGCAGCTGGCGCTCGCGAACGACCGCCTCCAGCAGAGCGCGATCCGTGCGGCCCAGGCCGGCGAGGCCTGGAACGGCGCGCGCTGGGAGCTGGAGCAGGCGCAGACGGCCAGCCGCGAGGCGGCCCGGCAGGCGCGCCGCACCAGCGCTGCGAGCGAGCGGGTCCGCACGGCGTACGCCGACACGGTCTCGGCCTCCTACGAGCGCGCGCCGCAGCTCGAGGCGATCGCCGCCGTCACCCAGGCCGAGGGCATCGACTCGGTCCTCGAGTCGTTGAGCACGATGGCCAACGCCCAGGTCGGCCTGGACCAGCGCTACGCCGCCTTCGAGCGGGCGGCGGCTCGCGCTGCTGCCGCCCGGGAGCGGGCCGCCGCGACCCGGGAGGCGGCGATCGCTGCCGAGGAGCAGGCGGCCGAGGCCCGCGACGCCGCCCGGCGGGCCGAGCAGGATGCTGCAGCCCAGGCCCAGCGGATCGCCGCAGAGAAGTCCGAGCTGATCGCCGAGCTCGCCCGCCTGCAGCACGTGAGCGTCCGGCTCGCGCAGCGGCGACAGTCAG
>WLIH01000296.1 GCA_009702305.1 Actinomycetota bacterium
CTGGTGGACGGCGTCTACCAGGTCACTGCCTCGGTGCCGGGTCCGGGCGCGTCGTCCTACACCGACACCCAGAGCCTCACGGTCGCCAGCACGCCGGTCGAGCCCGATCCGGTCTTCCGTCCGGACGCCGCGATCCGTCGCGCCGGCGAGGCCTATGTCGGCGGGGATGTGTACGGCGGCGCGATGCGCCAGCGAGTCATCGCCGAGCTGGGTGAGCAGCAGGCCAGGGCCCGCTTCTTCGTGCGGCTGCAGAACGACGGCACCGCACGCGACCGGATCACGGTGCGAGGGATCCGGAGCCACCCGGCGTTCCACGTCGTCTATCGGATCGGGGGGCGCAACGTGACCCGCGGCGTCATCGCCGGCACCTACCGCACCGTGCGGCTGGCGCCCGGAGCCTCCGTCAAGCTCAGCGTCACGGTGATCCGCACCAGTCGGAGCCGTCCCGGCGACCACCGGATCTTCCGGGTCCGGGCCACCTCGGCCCGCAACGGTCAGCGCCGCGACGTCGTCGCCGCCGTCGTGCGGATCCCCTCCGCCGGCTGAGGCAGCGCCGGCGGGGGTCTCGATACGCTCGCTGGCGCTCGCTCCTCGACCAACGAGACCCTCGTTGGTCGAGTGCCGCCGAGCGCTAGCGAGGTGGTGTATCGAGACCTCCGCAACGGCGTGGCAGGTGCGCGCCGCCCCTCACTCGAAGGCGGCGCGCACCGTGGCCTCGGTGAGGCCGTAGTCCTTGAGGTCGTAGCGGTGCGACGGCTTGGCCTGGCCCTGCTTGGACTCGCGGTCGATCGCCTCGATGGCCGACTGGTACTCCGCCGACCAGCCGAGGTCGAACTGGTCGTAGATGCGGCGCACCGTGCCGACCGGGTCGCCGAGGAAGTCGCCGAAGGCGATGTCGATGAACTGGGACTGGTCGTACGCCGGGCGGGCCTCGTGGAAGGCATGGTAGGAGCGCGACCACAGGTCGAGCTGGGTGTGGCCGATGACGCCGCCGACGTAGGTGTCGGAGTGGCCGATCGTGGTCTCCGCCGAGAGCGAGCACGACGACGCGATGCACACCACCGGGTCGCGGTGCGTGTAGACGATCAACGCGTCCGGGTAGACGGTCATCAGCGCGTCGAGGGCCGTCATATGCGAGGGGTTCTTGAGCACCCAGCGCTTCTCCGGGTCGTTGAGACCGACCAGCTGCAGGTTGGCCTTGTGGCGGGCGTAGGCATCGGTCCAGTCCTGGGCCTGCAGCCACTCGGTGTAGCGCGGCAGGTTGGCCAGCGACTCGTAGGAGTTCGACTTGCCGGTCTGGCGCAGCAGCCGCCAGCACTCCTCGACGGTGGTGGCATCCATGTAGTGGATCCCCATGAAGTCCGGGCTCTCGACGTGGTGGGCCGAGAAGGCCTGCTGCATGGCGTTGAAGATCGGGTCCTGCTCCCACGTCTCGCGCGGCGGGCGCGGCTGGGGGTACTGCGTCAGCCACATCTCCAGGCCCTGGGACACCGGGTCGGCGTGCAGCAGCCGGTGCAGCGCCGTGGTGCCGGTGCGCGGCAGACCCATCAGGAAGATCGGCCGCTCGATCGGCACCTCGGCGTGCTCGGGATGGGCGGCGAACTGTGCCTGGGTCAGCAGCACCCCGACCAACGCGCTCTTCACCTCGGAGCGCTGGAAGTAGTTGCCCAACGGGGTCAGCCCGGCCTCGGGGGAGCTGAGGTCCTCGGTGAGGACCCGCAGGCCCTCCTCGTGGGCGCCGTCGCCGAAGTCGCTCATCCCGGTCGTCCGGACGGCGGCAGCGACGATGTCCGCGTAGCTCCCGACGTCCGGACGGGTCCGGGTCATGATGTTGTCGGACATATCAGTCGTGGAACTCGCCGCAGTCGACCGTCAGCATCTGACCGGTGACCGCGGAGGCGAGGTCGCTGGCCAGGAAGAGCGTGGCGCGCGCGACCTCCTCCGACGAGGCGAGGCGCTTGAGGTCGGTGGGACCGGCCTTGTCGGCGTAGATCTCCTCGTGGGTCTTGCTCTCGACCGCGGCGAGGAAGTCGAAGTAGCCGCGGTTGACGTCCTCGTAGATGTAGGACGGCGCCACGCTGTTGACGCGGATGCCGCGCGGGCCGAGCTCCGTGGCCAGCGACGACGCCAGGTGCGACAGGGCGCCCTTGGAGAGCTTGTAGCCGGCGTACTCGGGCTGCGAGCTGAACGAGACGCAGGAGTTGAGCATGATGATCGACCCCTTCGACTCCGCAAGCGCGTCAGCGAAGAGGGCCGAGAGGCGCAGCGGCGCGAAGACGTTGGTCTCGTTGACCTTGGCCAGGGCCGAGGGCTTGATCTGGGTGATCGGCTCCATCGGCGGGATCGCGAAGGCGTTGTTGATGACGCAGTCGACGCGGCCGAAGGCCTCGAGGGTCTTGGCCAGCAGGTTGACGCGCGACTCCTCGTCGGTCACGTCGGTGACCACGGGGACGACCTTGACGTCGTACGACGCGAGGTCGGCCTGGAGCTCGAGCAGCCGTGCCTCGGTGCGGCTGGCGATGACCAGGTCGGCGCCCATCTTGGCCGCCTCCTCGGCGAGCGAGCGGCCCAGGCCGGGTCCGATACCGGAGATCACGATGACCTTGCCGGCCAGGACGGGCGCCGGCACGTAGCGCTCCTCGATCGAGGTGTCGTGGGCGTCGGCGAGGCCGAGGTCGGAGCTGCTCAACTGATCATCCTTCGGGCAACGGAGCGCTGGCGGGCGGTGATGCGCGCTGCGTACTCCTCGGGGGTGAGGGGGGTGAAGTAGGGGAGTGCGGACGCGACGTCGGCGAGCTTGACGACCTCGATGGTCGGGCCGTCGGCGTCCTGCGTGAGGTCGCGCTCGAGGCGCTGCCAGCGCAGCATCATCGAGCCGGTGCGGTGGCCGAGGGTCTCGAGCCAGTTGGCGATGCCGGGGTTGCCCTCGGAGATCACCACCCGGATCTTCCCGTCGGGGTCGGCGACCGCCTGAGCCTTGGTCAACGACGTCTGGTGCGTCTCGTAGTCGGTCGAGGCGTACCAGTCCGAGCCGATCTGGATGCCCTGGTAGCTGCAGTCGTCGCAGCGCGGCACCGTCAGGATCATCGCCTCGTCCTCGGCGAGCGCGTAGTGACCGATCGATGAGCGCTGCGAGGCGAGACCGCCGGGGGTCGACTGCGGGGGAGTCAGCGTGTTGACCGGCTCCTTGCGCTCGAACCACTTGGGGAACTCGAACCAGGTCAGGATCGAGCCGACCAGGCTGCGGGCGGCGACCTCGTACTTCTTCGCGAGCGTCTCGCGGGTCAACGCCTTGGCCGGCTGGCCGAGCTTGTCGGCGCGCTCGATGGTGAGGGTGCCCCGCTCCTCGGTGTCCCAGTCGTTGAAGACCTCGCGCACGATCATCGTCTTGGCGCCCGGCTCGGCCAGGTAGGTGAACTCGAACGTGCCGTCGTCGGCGATGTCGAGCTCGCGGTCGTCGAAGGCCAGCATCGAGGTCGCCGCCGAGGTGGCGCTGTAGCTGCCGCCCATCACCTGGAAGGACAGGTCGGCGCTGGTGCCGCGGCGCCCGCGCACGACGTACTCGACACCCTCGCGCAGGTAGGCGTTGAAGTAGACGGCGTCGGGGTTGTCGAGGCCCTGCCGCGAGAACTGATGCGTCGGGTTGATGAAGAGCGGCCGGTCGAGGTCGTAGTCGAAGGCCATCTGCATCGCCATCCGGATCCGGCCCGCGAGGTAGTCGTAGCCCTCGAGCCGGTCCTGCTCGGTGCGGATGAACGGCGCGTTGGCGATCAGCTCCTCCGCCTCGGCGATGGCGTCCTGGAGCGGCTTGGTGAGGTCGTAGCTTGCCGACACGTCAGGCCTTGCTGATGATCGTGTCGGCGTACTTGTTCAGCGCGTCGATCTTGTCCTGCAGCGGCTCCGGGTCGGGACCCATGATGTAGGGGATGCGGAAGCCGACGATGCAGTCGGTGACGCCCTTGTCCTCCAGGCGCTTGATGCCGTCGAGGTCGTAGGCGTCGTAGGAGATGACGTGCACCTCGAAGTCGTCGCGGGTGTCGCCCTCCTCCTTGCGGATCTCGGCCAGGCGCGTCAGCAGCCGGTCGAGCTCCTCGCCGTCGCCGCCGGCGTGCATCCAGCCGTCGCCCTTGCGCACGGCGCGGCGCAGGGCTGCGTCGGCGTGACCGCCCACGAGGAGCGGGATCTTCTCGGTGGCGCCAGGACACTGCTTGAGCTCGTCGATCTGGTAGAACTCGCCCTCGTAGCCGAAGAACTCCCCGGTCGTCAGGCCGCGCAGGATGTCCATGCACTCGTCCATCCGCTTGCCCCGCTTGGCCCAGTCGACCTGCATGTTGGCGAAGTCCTCGGGCCACGGCGAGATGCCGACGCCGAGACCGAGGCGGTTGTCGGAGAGGAACGCCAGTGAGCTCGCCTGCTTGGCGACCAGCACCGGCGGACGTACCGGCAGCTTGATGACGAACGGCGTCAGCC
>WLIH01000297.1 GCA_009702305.1 Actinomycetota bacterium
GGCCGGGCGCCCCGTGCGCGTGCTCGCCCACGTGCAGCCCACCAGCGTCGACATCCTCGTGGTCGACCGCGGGCCCGGCGTACGACCGGAGCTGCGGACCCAGATGTTCGAGCCGTTCCAACGCCTCGACGACAGCTCGCCGGGCGGTCTCGGCCTCGGTCTCGCCGTGGCGCGCGGCCTGGCCGAGGCGGTCGGTGGCACCCTGAGCGCGGAGGACACGCCCGGCGGCGGGATGACCATGGTCCTCTCCGTGCCCCGAGCCGAGGCGGTGTCATGAGTCCACGTGTGCTGGTCGTCGACGACGAGCCGGCGCTGGCACGTGCCCTCGCGATCAACCTCAGGGCGGCCGGCTGGGACGTCGTCACCGCGGCCGACGGCCAGTCGGCGCTCGAGGCGGCCGCCACCAGCCACCCCGACGTCGTGCTGCTCGACCTCGGCCTGCCCGACCTCGACGGCACCGAGGTGATCGCCGGACTGCGCGGCTGGAGTCCCGTGCCGATCGTGGTGCTCTCGGCCCGCCAGCACGGCGAGGACAAGGTCGAAGCGCTCGACCTCGGCGCCGACGACTACATCACCAAGCCGTTCGCGATGAACGAGCTGATGGCCCGGCTGCGCGCCGCCGTACGCCGTGGCGCCAGCGAGTCGCCGAGCGACCCGATCGTGGAGGTCGGCGACCTCACCATCGACCTGGCCCGCAAACGGGTGGCGCGCGCCGGCGTCGACGTCCGCCTCACGCCCACGGAGTGGGCCTTCCTCGAGCTGCTGACCCGCAACCTGGGTCGACTGGTGGGTCGCGAGCAGATCCTGCGCGAGGTCTGGGGGCCGGCGTACCTCCACGAGACGCACTACCTGCGGGTCTATGCCGCCCAGCTGCGCCGCAAGCTCGAGGCCGACCCGGCCCACCCGCGCCACCTGGTCACCAGCAGCGGACTGGGCTACACCCTCGAGCCCTGAGCGCCGGGCCGGGCCGGGATAGTCCGACACAAGAGCGCCCCTATCTGGGGCCCGCAAGGGCGCTCTTGTGTCGGACTATCCCAGGTGGTCAGTGGGCGGCGGGAGGGCCGCCGTGGACGACGAAGTCCCGCTGGCGGATCAGCACCAGGCACAGGGCTCCGGCGGTGAAGGCGATCACGGCGGCGATCAGGGTGATGTGGTTGAGGGCGTCGACGACGGCCGAGGTGCCGACGGCGTTGACCAGGTCGAAGGCCTGCTGGCCCGCGGAGGCGCCGCCACCCTGGGCGGCCGCCGCCTGGGCGCCCTCGGCTGCGGCGTGCACCTGGCCGCCGGAGAGCGCCGCGGTCAGGCCGGGCAGCGCCTGGTCGGGCACCTTGCCGCTCAGGTCGCCGCTCACCGCGTCGGCCACCTGGTGGCTGAAGATCGAGCCGAGGGCGGCGATGCCGGTCGCGATGCCGACCTGGCGGAAGGTCGAGTTGACCCCCGAGGCCATCCCGGACCGAGCCGGCTCCACGACACCGACGGCGGTCGAGGCCAGTGGCGGGTTGATCAGCCCGATCCCGATGCCGGCGACGGTCAGGCCCGGGATCAGGTGGGTCCAGGCCGAGTCGTCCTGGATGCCGTGGATCAGCAGCAGGCCGACGCCCAGGACCAGGAAGCCCGGGCCGATCAGCCATTTGGTCGGCACGTGCTCGGTGAGCCGACCGGCCAGCGCGGCCGCGAAGAACGCCGCACCGGAGAGGAAGAGGAAGCGCACGCCCGTGCCGACAGCCGAGTAGTCGAGGACGTTCTGCACGTAGATCACCAGGAAGGTGAGCAGCGAGAAGATCGACGCCGAGACCCCGAACGCCGCGATCAGGCCGCCGGTGAAGGTCGGCTTGCGCAGCAGGCCGAGGTCGAACATCGGGTGGTCCTGCAGCATCTGGCTGACGACGAAGACGACCATCAGCACGGCCGAGGCGATCAGGCAGGTGACGACCTTCTGCTCGCCCCAGCTCTCCTGGCCGGCCTCGATCAGGCCGTAGACCAGCGCGCCGAGCGCGAGGCTGAAGGACACGAAGCCGAACCAGTCGGGCCGGCCGGCGCGCGGATCGTGGGACTCCTGCACGCGCAGCAGCGTCACGGCGATCGCGACGACGCAGATCGGGATGTTGACGAAGAAGATCCACCGCCACGACAGACCGCTGGTCAGCACGCCGCCCAGCACCGGTCCGATCGCGACCGCGACGCCGGTGGTCGCACCGAAGACCCCGAAGGCGATGCCTCGGTCGCGGCCCTGGAAGGCGGTCGCCAGCAGCGCGAGAGCGGTCGCGAACATGGCGGCGCCGCCGATGCCCTGGAAGGCGCGAGCGAAGGTCAGCAAGGTGATGTCCTGCGCCGCGCCGCACGCAATCGAGCCGAGGGTGAACAGCGCCACCCCGATGACGAAGACGCGGCGACGGCCGAAGAGATCGGCGAGGGACCCGGCCGTGAGCAGCAGCGCCGCGAGGCTCAGCGCGTAGGCGTCGATGACCCACTGCAGGTCGGAGAGCGACGCGTCCAGCTCGGTCTGGATGTCCGGCAGGGCGACGTTGACGATCGTGATGTCGAGCAACAGCATGAACACGCCCGTGCAGACGGCGACGAGGGTCCACCACTTCGGGTCGCGCCCGACCGCGGTGCCGGTGGGGGTGGCCCCGGATGGTGCGGCGTGCTCCGCCATGGCGGCTCTCTTCCTCGAGCGGTGGATCGTCTCGTCGACGACGGCCGTGGCTACGTTACCCACGCGTACGCCGCCCCACCCCGCCTGCCACCCGGAGCGCCGAGACAGCCCGTCACGATCCGGTCGCCCCGGCGAGGTCGGGACGACCAGATCGTGACGGACTATCCGGTCCGGTGCTCGCTCAGCAGGTGCCGAAGGCGACCGGGACGGCGGTCAGGTCGATGCAGACCTCGCCGACCTCGGTGGGGACCAGCGCGGGAGTCAGGTCGTCGGGGCTGCCACCGCCCTCGCCGGGGCCGGTGACCTGCCAGCTCCAGACCCGGTAGTGGCCCTCGGTGGCGAGCGCCTGGCGGGTGTAGAGGGTGCCGGTCTCGCTCACCCAGGTGTGGTAGTCGCCGTCGGCGGAGAACCCGTTGCCGAACGGCGTGCCGGACGGCGCCTGCGCCGCGACCAGCCCGTCGCCGCGACCGACGTAGACCGAGACGGCCGTGGCGTCGCCCGACTCCCGTTCGACGACGATCCCGCTGCCGGCCTGACCCAGCGCGAGCAGGGTGGTGTCGACGGCGACCGGGTCGCCGGCGGGCAGCGTCGCGCCGAGCACCTGCGCGGCGGCGCCGTAGGTCAGGGTGAGCCGGTAGCCCGAGCCCTGGGGCGCGAGCCCGACGACGTCGCCCGAGCCGTCGGCCACGTCGAACGACTCTCCGGATCCGATCGAGCCCTCCGACTCCGGGAACAGGGTCGGCAGCCCGTCGGCGGATCCTACGTCGAGGCCGTAGCTCTGGCCGGGGGCGCACGGTCGGGGCTCGTCCTGCGTGCCGCGGTCCCAGCACCAGACGTCCTGCTCGCCGGCGGTCAGGACTCCGAGGTCGTCGATGACCCGCACGGTGCCGTAGACGTTGGTGCGGCGGTCGTCCGACGCCAGCTGACCGGTCACCAGACGGCCCGCATCGTCGACCCAGGCGACGCTGAGCGCGTCGACCGAGTTGCCGACGTACTCCCCGTCGGGCGCGCTCGCCCGGACCAGCCCGGCGCCCACGACCAGCCAGGCGCTGGTCACGGTGCCCTGGTCGCCGTCGGGCAGGTCGCCCGCGATCGCCAGCCCGGAGGCGCCGAGGTCGGCCAGCCCGAGGAACGCGAAGCCGCGGCCGAGCTCCTCGTCGAAGCCGGTGCCGGAGCCGAGATCGACGCGCACCCGACCCCCCTCGCCGAAGCGGACCAGGTCGGCGGACCCGTCTCCATCGAGGTCGCCGCGCGCCTCGTCGACGACGGTGAAGTCGACGGCCGGGGGACCGGCCGGCTGCGGGTCGGCCGAGTCGGGCTGCAGGACCGCGACCGTCGTAACCACGGCGGCGCACGCCGCGGCCACCGCCAGCAGGGCAGCGGGTCGGCGCAGGTGGTGGACGGTGGCAGGGGCGGCGACGTCGGGCAGCCCCGTCGCGCTCAGGTGGTCGGGCTGGACCAGATCGGCGCGGGCGGCCAGTGCGGCCACCAGGCGGTCCTCGGTGCGGGTGCTCATCGCGGGTCCTCCGTGCGGGTCATGATGGTCTCGAGGGCGTCGATCGCACGGCTGGCGGTCGACTTCACGGCGCCGCGGGAGATCCCGCAGGCCTCGGCGATCTCGGCCTCGGAGAGACCGGACCAGTAGCGCAGCACCAGCACCTCCCGCTGGCGCGGGGCCAGCTGGTCGAGCGCGGCGATCACCTCGCGGTGCTCCTCGCTGAGCACGGCCAGGTCGGCCGGCCCGTGTGGCTCGACGTCGCGAGGCGGCGTGTAGCCCCGGGCCGTACGCC
>WLIH01000298.1 GCA_009702305.1 Actinomycetota bacterium
TCGCGAGGGTCGTCAGCTCGGCGGTGACCGGGTCGTAGCGACGGATCGCACCGTTGTAGGTGTCGCAGACGGCGACGCTCCCGTCGGGCAGCACGCAGACCCCGAGGGGGTGCTGGAGCAGCGCCTCGGCGCCCGGGCCGTCGCGGAACCCGAACTCGAACAGGCCGGAGCCGACCGCGGTGTGCACCTCGCCGGCCTCGACCCAGCGCAGCGACGAGGTCTCGGAGTCGGCGAGCCAGAGTCGGTCGCCGTCGGCAGCGAGGCCGGAGGTCTGGGCCAGCCACGCCTCGGCGAGCGGAGCGTCGAGCAGACCCTCGTTGGTGGTGCCGGCCGCGACCGCGCAGACGCCGGTGACCGGGTCGAACGTCCAGAGCTGGTGCACGCCGGCCATCGCGATCCAGACCCGGTCCTGCCACCAGGCGACGTCCCACGGGCTCGACAGCCGCTCGCACCCGTCGCCCTGGAACCACTGCCGGCCGTCGCCGACCAGCACCCGGCTCGTCGCGTCCGACAGCGTGAGGCCGTGCAACCGGTGTCCGACCGTGTCCGCGACGACGACGTCGTAGCCGACGGCGGACGCGACCTCGGCGGGCAGCAGGCACAGTCCGTTGGGCTCGCGGAAGCCGCCCCACCTGCGCAGCACGGCGCCGTCGGCGGCGAGCTCGACGACCTCGCCGTGGCCGGCATCCGCGACCAGCACCCGGCCCTCGGCCAACGCCACGGCCGAGGCGGGGAAGCGCAGGTCGGTGGGCTCGACGGTCGGGGCGACGTACGGAGATCCGGCCGGCACCAGCGTGCCCTTCGCACGGTGCTCGGCGACCAGCGTGGCCAGCAGCGCGTCGATCGCGTGCGCGTGCCCCTCGCCGGCGTACTGCGCGACGACGTAGCCCTCCGGGTCGACCAGCACGAGCGTCGGCCAGGCGCGGGCGGTGTAGGCCTGCCAGGTGACCAGCTCCGGGTCGTCGAGCACGGGATGGTGCACGGCGTAGCGCTCGACCGCCGCGGCGAGGGCGACCGGGTCGGCCTCGTGCACGAACTTCGGCGAGTGCACGCCGATCACGACGAGCTCCTCGGCGTACGCCGCCTCCACCGGTCGCAGCTCGTCGAGGACGTGCAGGCAGTTGACGCAGCAGAAGGTCCAGAAGTCGAGCAGCACGAAGCGGCCCCGCAGGTCGCGCAGGGCGATCGGGCCGTCGGTGTTGAGCCAGCCGCGACCGACGAGGTCAGGAGCACGCACACGCATGTCCCCATCATCGGGCACCGGTTCACGCGAAGAAGACGCCCGGGGCGGGGTGCCGGGATACCGTGCGGCAACCGATCGAGGCGGCGACCAGTGACGAGCACCATCACCGAAGGCGTGGACACGTCCTTCGACCGCTATGCCCGGATGGTGCGCCGGGCCCTCGGGGTGCCGGTCGCACTGGTCTCGCTCGTCGAGGCCGAGCGACAGGTCTTCGTCGGCGCCGAGGGCCTGCCGTCGCCGGTCGACGTCGTGCGCGAGACCCCGCTGTCGCACTCGTTCTGCCAATGGGTGGTCAAGGACGAGGCCCCGGTGGTCACCTCCGACGCCCGGCTCGACGAACGCCTGCACAGCAACCTCGCCATCCCCGAGCTCGGGGTCGTCGCCTACGCCGGCTGGCCGGTGACCGACCACACCGGCGCCGTCATCGGCTCGCTGTGCGCCATCGACGACCAGCCGCGGGAGTGGACCGACGGCGACCTCGCGACGCTCGAGGACCTCGCGGCCGCGTGCTCGACCGAGCTGGCCCAGCGCGGCCTGCGCGACCAGGCCGCCACCGGAGCCCGCCACGCCGAGGAGCTCTCGCACCGCAGCCGGGTGCTGCTCGCGCTCAGCGAGGCCCTCTCCTCGACGTACACGCTCGGCGAGGTCGCGACCGCCGTCCAGCAGGTCTCGCTCACCCACCTGGGCTGCCTGCGGGCCGGCATCTGGCTCACCGACGGGCCGGACGCGACAACACTGCGCTTCCTGCCGCCCACGGGCGCGGAGGAGTGGGAGTCGGCCGCGATCAACGCCGCGCTCGCGCTCGACCGCACCAACCCGCTCGGCGACGCCCTGCTCGCCAACGAGCCGATCCTCTTCGCCACCGCCGAGCAGCAGAACGCGATCTACACCCAGCTGGACCTGCGCGCCCAGGTCGGGCGCAGCCGCGCCTTCTGGCCGCTCGCGGCCCGAGGCCGCGCCTTCGGCGCGATGGCACTGATCTGGGACGACGAGCGGGTGCTGTCGGCCGACGAGCGCACGACGATCGGCGCCCTCTCGTCGTACGCCGCCCAGGCCATCCAGCGCGCGCTGCTGGTGCAGGAGCAGCTCGATGCGCTGATCACCCTGCAGAGCGCGCTGCTGCCCGGTCTGCCCGACGTCGGGCACCTCGAGCTCGCCGCCCGCTACCGTCCGGCGGCGGCGCGGGACCAGGTCGGCGGCGACTGGTACGACGCCGTGGTGATGCCCTCGGGCGCGACCAACCTGATGATCGGCGACGTCGTCGGCCACGACATCGCGGCCGCCGCGACGATGGGCCAGATGCGCAACATGCTGCGCGCCATCGCCTGGTCGGTCGACGACGCGCCGTCGCAGAACGTCACTCGTCTCGACCAGGCGCTCGTCGATCTCGAGGTCGACGGGATGGCGAGCCTGGTCTACGCCCGCATCGAGCCCACCGCCGAGGGCGCGGACGGGCCGCACCAGCTCCGGTGGACCAGCGCCGGGCACCCGCCTCCGGTCGTGGTCGACCCCGAGGGCACGGCGCGCTTCCTCGACGAGGGTGCGGCCGACCTGATGGTGGGCGTCGACCCGTCGTCGGCCCGCACCGACCGGCGTACGGACATCGAGGCCGGGTCCACCTTGCTGCTCTACACCGACGGCCTCGTCGAGCGCCGCACCGAGCACCTCGACGGCGGCCTCGCCCGGCTGCTCACCGCCATCGAGCGTCACCACGACCAGCCGGTCGGCGCCTTCCTCGACCGGGTGCTCACCGACCTGATCGACGCGCGGCTCGACGACGACGTGGCGGTGCTCGCCGTCCGCTTCGCAGCGCCCTCCTGACCGGACGAGTCGCCGCCACTACTCTTCGGCCATGAGTGATCAGCAGGCCCTCGCAGGCTACGTCGAGGTGTGGTGGCAGGCGATCGACGACTTCACCAGCCTGCTCGAGTCGTTGGACGCCGCCGACTGGGACCGTCCGACCGATCTGGCCGGGTGGGACGTGCGCGCCGTCGCCGCCCACGTCGCCCACCTCGAGAGCGTGCTCGCGACCGGCACCGAGGAGCACGCCGAGGTCGGCGAGCCGCCGCACGTCAGCGGCATGCTGGGCCTCTACACCGAGATCGGCGTCGTCAACCGGCGCACGTCGAGCCCCGACGCGATCATCAACGAGATCCGCGAAGCCGCGACGACGCGCCACACCGCGCTCCTCGCCGATCCGCCGTCCGACGGCGACGCCCAGCCGCCGAGCATCTTCGGCGGCGTGCCGTGGTCGTGGCGCACCCTGCTGCGCAACCGCCCGCTCGACGTGTGGATGCACGAGCAGGACGTACGCCGCGCCGTCGGCCGACCGGGCGGCCTCGACACGGCGCCCGCCCGGCACACGGCCGAGTACCTCGCCGAGAGTCTGGGCTTCGTGCTGGGCAAGAAGGTCGGCGCCCCGGCCGGCACCACCCTGGTGCTCGAGATGGACGGCAGCGAGCCGTTCGCGTTCGAGATCGACGACGCTGGCCGCGGCCAGCGCCTGGTCGCCGCACCGGCCGAGCCGACCGTGACCCTCGGCATGGACCGCGACAGCTTCATCCGGCTCTCGGGCGGACGACGGCCCGCCGAGCCCGGGGCCGTGCGCATCGACGGCGACATCACCCTCGGCGAGCAGGTCGTCGCGGCGATGGCGACCACGCCGTGAGCACCGCGACCGACGTCTGGCAGCTGTCCGACCTGCCCGACCAGGCCGGGCGCACCATCGTGGTCACGGGCACTACCGTGGGCGGGCTGGGTCACTTCACCGCCCTCGAGCTCGCCCGCCGCGGCGCGCGGGTGGTGCTGGCCGGACGCAGCCAGGCCAAGCTCGACGAGACCCGCACCGCCGTCCGCTCCGAGGTGCCGGCCGCGGCGCTCGAGCAGCTCGTCGTCGACATGTCGGACCTGGCGTCGGTGCGCCAGGCGGCCGCGGTCGCCGACCGGCTCGGGCCGATCGACGTGCTGGTCAACAACGCCGGCGTGATGGGCACCCCCTACACCCGCACCGAGGACGGCCTCGAGCTGCAGATGGCGACCAACCACTTCGGTCCGTTCCTGCTGACCGGGCTGCTGATGCCGCAGCTGGTCGCCAGCGGTGCCGGCCGCGTCGTCAACCTCGCCTCCAACCTGCACAAGATCGCCCGCAGGGCACCGCTCGGCGACCCGCGCGTCAAGCAGGGCCGCTACGCCAAGTGGCA
>WLIH01000299.1 GCA_009702305.1 Actinomycetota bacterium
AGACCCGCACGTCCGCGATCAGGTGGGGCGGGTTGTGCAGGTAGGTGATGGACGGGCTGGTGCCCACCGTCCCCGACGCCATCTCGAGGGCGTCGGCCAACGTCGAGGCCGCGCGGAAGCCCAGGCGGGCTGCGACCCGACGGTCGCCACCCACCCAGATGACGTCGCCCACGTGGTCCATCGCGTGCGCCGCCCAGTACCACATGTAGAACGGGTGCACCCCGTGGTAGGCGTGCGAGGTGCGGTAGAGGTGGATGTACCAGGGGTCGTGGGCGAACTGCTTCTCGTACTTCTCACCGATGACCGCCGGATCGGTCGACTCGGCGAGGACCTCCTCGTAGAAATCGACGTACGACGGGTGGTGCAGCTGGTTGAAGCCCTCGTTGAGCGGGTGGTAGAGGATCACCGCTCCTCCGCGCCGCACCACCGGGTGGTTGCGGTAGGAGTTGAAGTAGTAGCCCAGCCCCATGCAGGTCGCGAGGATCGGGTTCATCGAGCTGTTGACGTTGTAGGGCCCGAGGTAGGGCACCCCCATCACCAGCACGTCGGAGTAGCCGTCGACCTCCACGAGCTGCTGGCGGTGCACCTTCTCCAGCGTGCGCTCGTGGACGGCCTCGACCTCGCCGGCGTTGATGCCGGTCAGGCCGTAGGGCGCCCGCAGGTCGTGGAAGAGCTTGTGCCGCAGCCGGTCGGGAGCCAGCGACAGACCACGTCGCATCGCCAGCATCGAGGCCTGGTCGCGCACCGACCACTCCCACTCGCGCTTCATCAGGAAGTCGTAGGGCTTGGGGAAGACGTTGTTGTCGAGGGTGGTCTCGATCTGGAAGACCTTGACGTGCTCCTTGATCACCCGCCCGATCCGCCACGCCGAGTGGTGCATCGCCGACTTCTTGTGGTCCATGAACGACCGGGAGGCCACCATCGTGGCGGGGTTGTGGTGGTGGCGCAGCGAGCGGTACGACGCCAGCCCGATGCCGACCGACTTGTGGCCGCCGTCCATCGCGACGAGGTTGACGTTCACGTAGACGAGCAGGTCGGACTCGGCGGCCCGCTTGCTGATCTCGATGTCCTCGCCCTGGTCGGTCGTGCCCAGGTGGGTGAGGTTGTCGCGGTCCTCGGCGTCGAAGTTGTAGAGCTTGCCCTGCGGGTGGAAGGAGCGGAAGACCCGCTCCCCCACGATGTGCTGCAGCTCCGCGGGGGTCATCCGCCGGTGCAGCGCGTTGGCCGCGATGATCTCGACGTCGTCGACGCCGGCCGCCGCGGCCAGGGTCAGCACCTGCTCGATGATCCGCTGGCGGATGTCGGGTCGGCGCATCGACGGCAGCGGCAGCGACAGGTCGTCGAAGGCGATCGTGAGCCGCATCCCGGGGAAGAGCAGCTCCGGCAGCGGGTCGGAGTCCGCCGGGTGCAGCAGCGCGTCGAGGATCGCGCCCTCGACGTCGGCGATCGCGGGCAGCGACTCCGGCGGGTAGATCACCCGGGTGCCGAGGGGGAAGGACTCGAGCCGGAAGCCGAGTCCCTCGTGGACGACCAGGGGCGGGGTCCGGTCGTCGACCTCGAGGACGAATCCGGGACGACTCATGCTGTGCACCTCATCGGGAGCTCCTGGGGTCGAAGGCCACCTTGACCGTGCCGAGACGGCCGGCGGAGTGGGCGTGGTCGAGCGCTTCGCGCCAACGGTGCAGGGGGTAGGTCGCGACCGAGGTCGAGAGTCGGGCGACGGCCTCGTGACGCACCAGCTCGGCGGCGACGTCGAAGGCGCCGCGACCGTCCTGACCGGGCTCCTCGCGTGCGGAGGCGTAGGTGCCGACGACCTCGAGCTCGCGGAACCACGCCGCTGACAGGTCGGCCGCCGCGGGCATCCCCGACAGCACGACCCGGCCGCCGGCACGGGTCGCGTGCAGGGCGGTCTCGAGCGACTGCTTGCTCCCCACGGCGTCGATCGCCACGTCCACCCCGCCGAGGAGGTACGGCGCGGAGAAGTCGGGCTCGAGCTGGAAGGCGCCCGTGGCTCGGCGTACTCGGCGCAGCACCTCGGCCGGAGTCACGACGTCGCTGGCACCGAGCTGGCGCGCGAGCTCGCGCTGGTGGGAGTGCTTGGCGACGACTACGATCTCGCCGGCCGGGGTCAGCTCGCGCAGGGCGAGGGTCGCGAAGAGCCCGACGGCACCGGCGCCACTGACCAACACGGTGTCGTCGGGGCGCACGCCGGCCCGCAGGGCGGTGTGCACGGCGCACGCGACCGGCTCGATGAGCAGCGCCTGCTCGTCGCTGAGGCCGTCGGGCACGGGGTGCAGCTGGCTGCGGTGGGCGGCGAGCTGCTGGCCCCAGCCGCCGCCGGTGTCCTTGCAGAAGCCGGTCTGCAGACCGGGCGAGAGGTGGCCGACGGTGATCCGCGAGCACCTGTTCGTCGCCCCGACCGAGCAGCCCTCGCACGGCTCGACACCCCGGGCCGCGCAGGTCAGCACCGGGTCGACGACCACCCGCGTGCCGGCGGGCAGGTCCTCGCAGTCGTCGAGCAGCTCGGCGACCACCTCGTGCCCCGGGACGAACGGCAACGAGACCACCGCCGAGAAGTACAGGCTGGTCTGACCCGACAGCGCGCCGAGGTCGGACCCGCAGATCCCGGAGAGCCGGGTGCGCAGCCGCGCCCAGCCGGGCCGGTCGACCACGGGTGCCTCGATCGTGACCAGGCGCAGCGGCGCGGCGAAGCCGGACAGCAGCCCCGGCATCCGGCTGCCCATCGCCTTGCCGGCCACGGTGCGCGGCAGCGAGCGGAACATCTCGAGCGCGAGGATCATCGGCCCCATCCCCTCATCTGCCCAGCCCGGCGGGGTTGACGGTCCGCGTCGAGGAGCCCGAGCTCGCCCAGTCCACGATCGTCCAGTGGCTGCGCCGGGCGTGACGGAAGAGGGGTACGTCGGGGCGCACGGCGACGGGGTTGCCGACGGCCTGGAGCAGGGGCAGGTCGGAGTGCGAGTCGGCGTAGGCGTAGGACGCGGCCATGTCGATGCCGTGCTCGCGCGCGTAGGAGCGCATCCACGCCGCGCGCGACTCACCGACCAGGGGCGACGAGGCGAGGTGCCCGGTGCAGATGCCGTCGGCGTCGACCGCCAGCTCGGCCGCCTCGACGTGGTCGAAGAGCGGCGAGAGCGGACGGGTCAGCGGGCGGATCGCGCCGGTGATCAGGACGGTGCGGTGGCCGGCGCGCCGGTGCTCGCGGATGCGTCGGGTCGCGGCCGGCGCGAGCCGTGACAGGACGTGGTCGGTGAGGAACTCGTCGGCCACGTCGTCGAGGTCGGCCAGGCGCGCGCCGGCGTACTCGCGGTAGACCGCGCGGAGGAAGGCGCTGCGCTCGCGGCGCTCGGCGCGCACCAGCTGCGGCACCTTGGCGGCCATCCGGCTGAGCTCGGCGAAGCGATCGGCGCCGCCGAGCTCCTGCAGGCGCATCCAGAGGTAGGTCTCGATCACGTTCGACGACAGCAGCGTGCCGTCCATGTCGAAGAACGCCGCGATGCTCGGCTGCGGGTCGTCCTGGGCGGCCAGGGTGCGCAGGCCGGTCGCGTTGGCGCGCTTGCGCCGGGAGCGGATCTCGTCGAGACGACGGATCGGGGCGGTGACCGCCGGGCAGTGGATCTGCTCGAGGTAGACGGGCCAGTCCACGACCGAGGTGTCGAAGGCGAAGCGCTCGCGGTCGGCCGGCGACATCGAGGTGAAGAGCGCCAGGGTGCGCGCGTCGCTGAAGTGCAGCTCGGCCTGGGTGTACTCCCGGTAGAGGTCGAGGTAGCGCCGCAGGAACTCCAGGCGCCGACCCTGCTGGTCGAGCTTGCGGGCGAGGTCGCGCGCGCGGTCGCTGCGCGGAGCGTGCCCGATGACGTAGTCGGCCACCTTGTGGGCGCGCTCGCTGGTCACCAGCAGCCGCTCGACCGACTGCGAGCCGGGGAAGCGCCACTCCGGCAGCCGGGCGGCTCCGCGGTCGCCGGCCTGGAAGGGGTGCGCGTCGAAGTACGCACGCACGCTGTCGTAGAGCTGGCGGAAGGTCAGGGCGTTGCGGTCGCCCGACGAGACATGGAAGTACGCCGGCTCGCCCGCCTCGGGCGGGTGAGCGAGCACGGCCACGATGGCCGAGACCACGTGGTCGACGGGCACGATGTCGACGGTCGTGTCGGCTGCAGCGGGGAACTCGGGCAGCTCGCCGCGCCCGTAGGCCAGGATCAGCGGCTCGGCCATCTTGAAGCCCTCGATCCACCCCGGGTGGGGCCGCTCGAGGGCGGACTCGATGATGCTCGGCCGCACGATGGAGACCCGGCGCGGCTGGGCGACGTCGCGCGCGTGGGCCTCGACGACCCGCTCGCCCAGGGCCTTGGTGAAGGTGTAGCAGTCGGTCCAGCCCAGGCTGCGGGCACGCTCGGTGCCGACCCGGACCAGCTCGTCCTTGACCC
>WLIH01000003.1 GCA_009702305.1 Actinomycetota bacterium
ACCTCCGCAGGCGACACACCAGCCGGGGAGGGCAGCGGACGGAAGGGGGCCGTCACGTGGCTCGACGAGCTCCGCACCCGACGCGGTGGTAGCAGCACCGCCTGAGCACGTCCTCGGGTCTCAAGAGCCCACGCATCGGCTCTGGGTCAAGGACACCAAGTACTCCCGCGGAGACGAGGCCATCGAGCTCTGCGCCCGCATCGGGCTCGAACTCGACGACTGGCAGAAGCAGTTCCTCATCGACGGGTGCGCCGTCGTCGATGGCTACAACGCCGCCGGACAGCCCGCTGAAAGGTGGGCGGCTGAAGACGTCGGTGTCGAGCTCAGCCGCCAGAACGGCAAATCGGTCGTCTTCGAGGCCCGGGTCCTCGCCGGGCTCTTCCTCTTCGGCGAGGAACTCATCGTCTACTCCGCGCACGAGGGCGACACCGCGAAGAATGCCTTCGAACGGCTCGAGGGACTGATCCGATCAGACCCCGTCCTCTTCGAGCAGGTCGTCAACGACGGACGCACCAGTGGCTTCCGCCGAACCAACGGCCAGCTCTCCATCACCCTGTGGTCAGGTCAGATCGTCAAGTTCCGCACCCGGACCGCCGGCGGTGGCCGCGGGCTCACCGGTGACTGCGTCATCCTCGACGAGTCCCAAGAGATCACCGACGACCACATCGCAGCTCTTGGCCCGACGCTCAGCGCCCGACCCAACCCTCAGCTGTGGTGGGGCGGCAACGCCGGCAACAGGAAGTCCATCGTGCAGGGCCGCATGGTGCGCAGGGCCGAGCGTCTCGAACCGCAGCTCGTCTACTACCGCTGGGCCTCCAGCGACGAAGACGACCCGACCTCACCGCTCACCTGGGCCAGGGTCAACCCCGCGCTGGGGCGCCGGATGACCTTGAGCTACATGCGCTCGGAGATGGGCCGGATGTCGGCCGACAAGTTCGGCCACGAGCACCTCGGGATCGGCGACTACCCCCGCGACGAGGGCGAGGACTGGGCGATCCCGAGACTGCGGTGGGAGAAGGCGGCAGACAAGACCTCGCAGGTCCCCGGCAAGGTCGTTTTCTCGATCGAAACCAAGTGGGACCGGATGCGGACCTCGATCTGCATTGCCGGCTACCGGCCCGACGGTGCCAAGCACATCGAGTGCATCTACAACGCACCCGGCACGATGTGGGCCGTCGAGGAGATGAAGCGCTTGGTCGCCAAGCACCCGAACCTCGGTGTCGTCATCGACCCGAGGTCGCCGGCCAACAACCTCGTCCCGCTGCTGACCGACGCAGGACTCGCCGTGCACCTACTCACCACCGATGAGGCGACACGGGCGTTCGGCAACATGTACGACGCCCTGGTGCCGGTGGCGGCTCTCAACGCTGCACCCGGCGCTCCTCTGCCTCCGCCCACCATGTTTCACCGCGGCGGCTCGGTGATGACCTCAGCACTCGCAGACGCAACCGTGCGACAGGTCGCCGGAGCGATCACCTGGCGCCGCAACGTCGTCGCCGACGTCTCCCCGATTCTCGGTGCGTGCTGGGCTGCTGAAGGTCTCGAGATCCTCGAGGGGAAGCACGAGCCGCCCCCGAGCCCCGAGTCAGCTGCTCATGAGCAGGACACTCACTCGTTAGCCGACTGGGACGTCGGGTCGATCGGGTTCTGAGCCTCGACGTACGACTCGAGCCACTGGTTGATCAGCGCGCTGACCGTCGTTCCATCAGCCTTCGCCCGGTCCTGAGAACGCACCCAGAGCTCGTCTGGGATGCGCACGCTCCGATGCGGCGTCTTCGGCTTGTTCGGCGACACAGCCGACACCCTACGACTCCTCGTCCTCGGTGAGCCTGGCCGCCAGCTGAGCGTGCACCTTCGCCCACCCCTCGTGCCGCTCGACCAGGCGAAGGTCGCCAGCACGGCGCCACCAGGCCGCCGCATCCCGATGCAACTCGCACGCGTGAAGGTGCGCGGCCGGCGACTCGGTGTCGGTCGCTCCGTCCGTGGCCAGATCGGCGTCCAACGAGCGCCTGCTCGCCGTCGCCGTAGCTGCTGCCTCGTCCATGTCCAACCTCCGAATCCCGCCCCCGGTGTACGTACACCCTACGCGGACGGAGTTCCACAGCGTGAGGAGGAGAGCATGACCCAGACCGCCGACGAAGTGCCTGCACCGCCACCCCCGGTCTCCGTGCGCGAGAAGGGCTACGGCCACGACGTCAGCGGCGGAAACACGTTCTGGACCGACCTGGCCAACGAAGAGACCCCCGAGCTCATCTGGCCCAACTCCATCCCCGTCTACGACCGGATGCGCCGCCAGGACGCCCAGGTCTCCTCCGTGCTCCGCGCCGTCACCTCCCCGATCATGCGGACCGGATGGTTCATCGACCCGGCGGGATGTCCTGACGAGATCGTCGAGTTCGTCGCCGCGAACCTCGGCCTCCCGATCAAGGGTGCCGATCCCGCCACCGGCAACCATCAGCAGCTGCTCCGCGGACGCGATCGCTTCTCCTGGAACAACCACACCCGGATGGCGCTGCTCATGCTGCCGTTCGGCCACATGTACTTCGAGCAGGTCTACCGCTTCGACGAGCGCGGCCGAGCACGGATCCGCAAGCTCGCGCCTCGCATGCAGCGCTCGATCTCTAACATCAACGTCGCGCGCGACGGTGGCCTCGTCTCCATCGAGCAGTACGCAGCCGGGCTGGGCGCAGGGAACTGGGGCACTCCCTCCGCCACCACCATCCCGGTCAACCGCCTCGTCGGCTACGTCCTCGACCGAGAGGGTGGCAACTGGCTCGGCACGAGCCTGCTGCGCTCGGCCTACAAGAACTGGTTGCTCAAGGATCGCGCGCTCCGGACCTGGTCAACCTCGATCGAGCGCAACGGCGTCGGCATCCCGATCTATGTCGGCGCCGAGGGCGAGATGGACCTGACCAAGGGCAAGAAGATCGCCCAGGACATCCGAGCCGGCAGCAACGCCGGCGCAGCAATCCCTAACGGCGCCGATCTCTTCATCAAGGGCGTCGACGGCAACACAACCAACATCCGCGAGTTCGTGATGTACCAGGACGAGCAGATCGCCCGAGCGGTCCTCGCCCACTTCCTCAACCTCGGCAGCCAGACCGGCTCTTGGGCACTCGGGACGACCTTCGCCGACTTCTTCACGCAGTCACTGCAGGCCGTGGCCGAGGAGTACCGCGACACCAGCAACTCGCACGTTGTGGAGGACCTGGTCGACATCAACTTCGGACGCAGCGCGCCGGCACCCCAGATCGGCTTCCACGAGATCGGGTCGCGCGACAACGCCGTCGACGACGAAGTCACCTACCTCCGCAAAGCCGCCGGCCTCGAGGACGACCAGGACCTCGCCGACTTCCTCCGCCAGCACGTCGGCCCGGCGGCGGCATGACCACCAAGGAGCACCACGTGCAGCCCACCCTCGTAGACCCCGCGCTCGCCGCCGGCGCCGGCCTCCCGAAGTTCCGCTACTGGGGCAGCCAACGCCCGCCCGAGAACAAGAGCGACTTCTTCAACGTCGCCGTCACGCCGTCCTCAGCAGGTGCCTCCGTCGGCAGCACCGCGACCCTGCGCATCTACGGCCCCATCGACTCGTGGGGCGGCTGGTGGGGGGTCTCGGCCAAGGACGTCGCTGAGGTCCTTGACGGACTCGACAAGTCCGTGACCTCCGTGGTCGTCCGGATCAACAGCCCCGGCGGGGAGGCCTTCGAAGGCATCACCATCCTCAACCTGCTCCGGGCCCACCGGGTCACCACCACAGCCGTCGTGGACGGTCTCGCGGCCTCAGCTGCCTCGGTCATCGCCACGGGCTGCGACGAGACCGTGATGAGCCCAGGCACGCAGCTGATGATCCACGACGCACGCACGTTCGTGTACGGACCTCCCGCCGTGATGCGCAAGGTGGCCACCACCCTCGACTCCCTGTCCAACTCCGTCGCCGGCGTCTACTCCGCGGCGGCTGGTGGGACCGACGCGCAGTGGCGCGCCGCCATGGTCGAAGAGACCTGGTACTCCGCGAAGGAGGCCGTCACTGCCGGCCTCGCTACGCGCGTCGCCGTCGTGCCCGACACCGGAACCACCGAGACCGCCGGCGACGAGCCCGACACGGTCGTCGGCCCCGGCGACCCCATCGATGACCGCGCCGACGCCGCTTTCAGCAACGCGATCGAGAACCACTGGGATCTCTCGATCTACCAGTACGCCGGCCGCTCCCACGCCCCGGCCCCCCAGCTCCCGGACGCGCACGCGCCCGGGCACACCGAAGAGGAAGGAACGCTCGTGGACCTCACCGACGAGCACGTCGCAACCCTGCGAGAGCAGGTCGGCTTCCCCGAGAACGCGGACGCGAGCACCATCGTCTCCGCGCTCGTCGAGGCCCTCAACGAGCGCGCCAACGACGACGCGCCGCCCGCCGAGGGAGCACAGCTCGGTCCCGGCATGATCGCCGTCCCCGAGGTCGCCTGGAACGAGGCCCAGCACAACGGGCGCCTCGGCGCGCAGGCCGCCGAGACGCTGCGCGTTCAGGAGCGTGAGCGGTTCCTCGACGAGCACCGCGACCGGTTCCTGCCGACCAACCGCGACGCGTACCGGGCGCAGTACGACGCCAACGCCACCGGCACCCGCGCGTTCCTCTCGGGCGCGCCGGTGATCGTCCCGCTCGACGAGATCGGGCACGACGTCGTCACCCCCGACGCCAAGGCCGACGACGGCTGGTTCCCGCAGTACTCGACCCCGACGAAGGAGTCCTGAGCCATGACCAACGAGATGTACGGCATCTACGAGCCCGGAGCGGACATCACCGGCCACGCCAGCGCGGCAGTGACCGGTCGCCGCTTCCTCAAGGTGTCCGGCAACCGCACCGACGGCAACGTGGCCGTCAACCACGCGACCGCAGGCGGACGAGCCTTCGGCGTCAGCAAGTACAGCGCCGACTCCGGCAAGAAGGTCGGCGTCGCCCGCGGCAACAGCCGAGTCGTCCAGGTCGACGTCGTCGGCACCGTCGCCGCCTTCGGCGAGGTCGAGGTCGGCGCCAACGGCACCGCCATCCCCAAGAACGCCGGCGTCGCCGTCGGCTTCGTCGTGACCGGAGTCGCCGACGCCGTCGGCGAGGTCAGCCTCTACTGAGCCAGGAGCGCATCAACATGGGCATCACACCCGTCACCTACCCCCTCGCCCCGCCGACGGTCAGCGGCGACTCGCTGACCGTCGACGCGGCCCTCAACCCGCCGCGCCGGATCACCCGCCGGATCGCCGACATCTCCCTGCAGAACTTCATCGTCAGCCGGATCTTCTCGCCGGGTCAGCCCGTCTCCGGTGGCGCGGTCGTCTACGAGCAGGCCACCCTCAACCAGCTCTACCTCGACCGCGACGTCGAGCGCGTCATGCCGGGCGACGAGTTCCCCATCGTCGGCAGCTCCCGCCAGGCACCGAAGGTCGCCGAGGTCGAGAAGTACGGCGGCAAGTTCTTCGTGCTCCGTGAGGCCCGAGACCGCAACAACATCGCGCACTTCAACAACCAGGTCATCCAGCTGGCCAACACGATCACCCGAAAGGTGAACACGCGCTCGGTAGCCGAGCTCGAGGCGGCGATCGCCGGCCTCGGCGGCGCGGGAACCTACGCCGGCAACAACTGGGCCAGCGTCGTCACGGCAGGCACCTCGGCGAGCAACGCCAGCGCCTACCCGGCCGCCGACGTCGCGAAGGCCCAGTACCTCGCCGACGTCGACGAGCTCGGTGTCCAGTACGACATCTGGCTCGTCAACCCGTACCAGAAGTACCTCTGGGGCGTCATCTACGGGGACCGCGCTGCACAGGCCCTCGCTGACAACGGCATCCGCGAGATGTTCGCGTCCAACCGGATCCCCGCCGGCACCGGGTACGCGGTGGCCAGCGGTCAGGTCGGCGAACTCGGGATCGAGCAGCCGCTCGAGACCGAGACCGACTACATCGTGAAGAACCAGAAGACCCTCGTGCAGTCCTCGGTGCGACCGGTCATGTACGTCACCAACCCCTACTCCATCAAGAAGGTGACCGGCCTTGGCACCCCTGCATGAGGTCACGATCGCGCACGCCCTCTTCACCTACGGCGAGCTGAACCAGATCGCCCTGCGAGGAGCGGTCATCCAGGTCGACCAGGAGGACTACGACCGCGGTCAGGCCGAGGGCGCGTTCCTCGACACGTCGCTCACCGGCACCCTCGAGCGACACGGCAACCTCCCGGACTTCGACTTCGACGAGGACGACTCGGCCGAGATCAACTCCTGGATGCGCTCGGCGAGCGTCGACGAGATCTCAGCCGCGCTCACCTCAGCAGCCGAGGAGGGGCGCGACATCACCGCGCTCATGGCCGCCGGCGAGCTGAGTCGCGGCGCCGAGCGCCGTCAGGAGGTCTTCACGCTCCTCAACGCCGCCAAGCCGGACATCACCGCGGAGACCATCTCGGAGCCGGCGCCCGAGTCGAGCGTCGCGCGGACGCGCCTCACCGCACTCATCCATCGCATGGGCTTCGACCCTGAGGTCGACGACCCGAGCGACTTCTTCGATCAGCTCGAAACGGTCGTCGAGGCCGGGCTGCAGGCTCTGCTCGACCCCATGGTGAACGACAACCAGGTCGACCAGCAGGCCGAGCAGCAGGTCGAGCACGTCGGCGCAGCTCCGGTCGAGTCCCTCTCCGACCGAATCGACGACATCACCGCTCGAGTCGGTCAGGACAAGGAGCTCGCCCGACTCGCTCTCGAGCACGAGCAGACCACCAAGGGTGACAACGCTCGCCCCCGGCTGGTCTCGGCCCTCCAGAAGGTCATCGACGCCCCGGGAGGTGAGCTCTGATGTACGCGACCACACTGACGTACGTCGTCATGCAGGACGGATCGCCGCCGGCGCAGCTGGGCTACGGAGACCCGGTCCCGGAGGGTGCCTCGGCCGAGCACGTCGAGAGCCTCGCGGCCGCCGGCGTCCTCACCCCGGAGCCCCCGGACCCGGAGCTCGACCCCGACCGGGTCCCCGACGAGCCGGCGACCGGTGAGGCAGTGAGCGATGAGGTCGCCGCCTCCGACCCCGACCCGGGCTCCGAGCCGGTCTCCGAGGCCGTGACGTCGACCGAGGGCGTCACCGACGAGAGCACCACGCCCGGACCTGTCCCTGGTCCGGGCGGTCGTCGTCGCACCTCGAGCAACGGCTAGGAGGGGAGTCGCGTGGACCTGGTCGGACTTGCCACCAAGGTCGAGGTCGAGCAGGTCCTCGCGCTTCTCTCGGCCCGCTCGCCGAAGCTCCTCGACTCCGAGGGGTCGACGTTCGCGATGTACGAGCAGCTGCTCGCCGGTGTCGCGGCCGAGGTCACGGCGGTCGTCGGCACCGAGCCCGGCACCGAAGTGGCGCAGCTGGCCACCTGGTGCATCACCCTCGGGGTCGCAGCAACCGTCGAGGCGAGCCTGTTCCCTGAGCAGCAGGTCGGCGACATGGGCAGAGCCAACATCTTGCAGCGCCGCTTCGAGGCCGTCATGAAGCAGCTGCAGGCAGCTGGTGCCAGCGGTCCGAAACCCGAGGGATCCCTCGGGACCGGGGGGCCGATCGGCACCTTCCCGCCGGCATTGCCGTATCCCGACCCGGCTCGCGGAAGCGAGGGGTGCTGGTGAGGCTCTCGATCCTCGTCGAGGAGCGTCGCGGGTCCTCGATCCTCGGCGAGGTCGCGTACCGGCTCGAGAACCCGCGGCCGCTGCTCCAGGTCCTCGGTGAGGACCTGGTCGCCTACGAAGCCGAGGTGTTCGCCACCGAGGGCAACGGTGCGTGGCCGGCGCTGTCGCCGGCCACGCTGAAGGCCAAGAACGGTGGCCGGGTCCTCGTCGACACCGGTCGACTGCTCGCCGGGTTGACCAGCAACAGCGCCATCGACGTCGGCACCGACGACGTCACCGTGACGGCGTCGCACCCCGCCGCCGGGTACCTCAAGCGCGGGACGTCGAAGATGCCGGCCCGCGACCCTGCACCCGCACCCCCGGCACGTGTCACCGGAGGATGGGCCAGGAGCCTGCTCAGCGCGCTCGTAGAGGGTCACCGGCGGTGAGCACCACCCCACGTCTGGTCACCGCAGAGACGCTGTGCCAGGCCGTCGAGGCGACGCTGCGGGCCGACCTGCCGGGTGTCGTGGCGGCGTTCGGGTGGACCGAGCGGCTCGGAGCGATCGAGGACTGGCACCAGGTGCCTCGCCTGGAAGCGATCAGCACCGCCAACCTCCCCGCCGGCGCGATCACCTCACCCGGCCTCGTACGGCCGCCGACCTACTCCCGCTCGAGCGGCTGGTCGGCGACCTGGCGAGTCGTGGCCGGCGTCTACGTGCGCGGCGAGGACCACCACGACACCGCCGCTCGGTGCCGTGACTGGGCCGGTGTGATCCGCACCGTGTTCCTGGCCAACCGGTCCCTGGGCGGGGTCGCCGACGGCGGCCTCGTCTGGGCCGGCGAGGAGTACGACGAGCAGCCCCAGAAGTCGGTCGCACGCACCCTCGCGGCGTGCGCCGTCGCCATCGACGTCAGCGCCACCAACGTCATCGACACCGCCGCACTCGACGAGCACCGCCCCGTCGAGAGCTTCAACCACACCATCACACCCCTGGAGAGCTGATGCCCCGTCCTCAGACCACTGTCACAGTCAGCCCGGCGCTCGCACGCCGGGGGACCGCGACCGACACCGGCCTGTGCTTCCTGCTGTACGCCGGCGCGACCGGCACCCTGACCCCGGTCGAGTGCTACTCGGCCGCCGACGCCACCACCTCGAACGCGCCGGCCGCGATCGCCGCGTGGGTCGGCGATGTCCTCGAGCAGGGCGCACCGAAGGTGATCCTGCTCCGAGCGGCCGCGGTCAACGCCGCCGCCGTCACCCAGGCCGAGTGGACCACCGCCCTGGCGCTCCTGACCCCGGCCTACGGGCCCGGGCAGGTCATCGCCCCCGGTGTGTCGAGCGCCGCGGTCCGCGCCGCGCTCCTGGCGCACGCGGCCGCGAACGGGAACCGGACCGTGTTCCTCGACATCGACCGCGTCGACACCGCCGCCACCGGTGCTGCGGCCGCGACCGGGCTCGCCGCTGCGGGCGGCGCGACCCGGGCCGGGATGTTCGCCGGGTGGGCGATCGTGCCGGCGACCGGTGGCACGACCCGTGAGCTGCCCGCCTCCCTGGTCGCGGCAGGACTCGTCGCACGCGGCGACGCCTACAACGGGCACGCCAACCACGCCCCGGCCAGCGACCAGGGCCGCGGTGCCGGTGTCGTGACGCGCGGCATCGGGGTCGTGACCGGCTACTCCGACGCCGACACCGACACCCTCTACAACGCTGGCGTCAACACGATCCGCATGGTCAACGGTGCCCCCACCATGACCGGGTGGGTCTCGGTGTCCTCCGACTCCCGCTACCGCCAGCTGAACTGGGGTCGCCTCGACATGCAGGTCGCCGCGGCCGCGGTCGCGCTGATGTACCAGTTCCAGCACCAGAACATCGACGCGAAGAACCAGCTCTACGCGAAGGTCGAGGCCGCTCTGCGCGGCTTCCTGCTGACCCTGTGGACCCGCGGCGCCCTCTACGGCGCGACCGCCGCAGCCGCGTTCGACGTCGACGTCGCCGGCGTCAACACCCCCACCAACGTCGCGGCCGGCTCGCTGAACGCCGCGATGCTGCTCTCCAAGGCGGCTCACGTGGAGCAGTCCAACGTGAACGTCACCACCACCATCGCAGGAGGCGCGGCCTGATGACCGCTCAGTGGCAGTCCCTGATCACCGTCACCGTCGACGGCAAGAACCTCGGCACGTTCGACTCGCGTGTCGGTGGCATCACCGACGCGGAGATCGCCAAGTACCGCGCCGGCGGCGGTGCCCGCCAGCGCGCCCGCCTGGGCCGTGGTGACCACGGCGACGTCACCGTCGCCCGTGAGCTGCACCGCGAGCGCGACCACGAGCTCGCCCGCACCCTGCGCGCCCGCGTCGGGAAGGCCACGATCTCGATCGTCGAGCAGCTTCTCGACGAGGACGAGGTCCCCTGGGGCAAGCCGGTCACCTTCAACGGGCGTCTCAAGTCCGTCGACGCCGGCGACGCCGACTCCAACTCCGACGACGAGCGGATGTTCACCATCGTCGCGACCATCACGGAGATCTCCTGATGAGCGACGTCGACGAGTTCGGGGATCTGCCCGAGCTCGGCGAGACCGGGCAGATCCCGGCCAGCAAGGGCAGCGCGTTCGAGCGGATCCGCGCGAACCGCGCCGCTGCGAAGGCGCGGCTCTTCAAGGTGCTGGAGATCCCGCGCATGGAGCCGAAGATGTGGGTGCGGTACCAGCCGATCCCGACCGAGCGCATCGAGTACGCCAGCAAGGTCGCCGAGAAGGCTGCCGCCGGCAAGGCGGAGAAGAACGCGGTGCTGAAGGCCAACGCCGCGATCCTCGCCGAGGCGTGCGTCGAGATCTTCGAGCTCGACGAGTACGGCGAGGAGATCTCCATCGACCCCGACCACGGTGAGCCCGTGCGGTTCGACGCCCACCTCGCCGAGATCCTCGAGATGCCTCACGGCACGCGGCGCGGCTCCGACATCGTGCTCGCGATGTACCTCACCGAGGGTGACGTGGTCGGCACCGCAACGACGTTGGCCGAGTGGTCGGGCTACGCCGACCGGGTCTCGGAGAAGGACTCCTCGGGAAACTGAAGGGCGACCCCGCCGTCGAGGCGGCGGCGGTCGCCCTCACCCAGGGCTGGGGCGACGTGCTCCAGATCCTCCAACTCACACCGGGCGACCTCGACGTCGCCTACGCCGTGCTCGAGCGGGCCGCCGAGATGCGGGTCAAGCGGGACCAGGCGCTCGCCGAGTACGTCGCGCGCCGCACCGCCGGGCTGACCGTCCAAGGCATCACGAGCTGGCTCAAGGGCTCGTTCTCGAAGTAGTGACGCGCGGGCGCGTAGATCGGAGGTGACCATGTCCTCCGAGGAAGAGATCGGGATCCGGGTATCGATCAAGGACCGGGTCAAGGCTGCCCGCGAACTGGTCGACCTGGACGGCAAGGTGTCGCACCTGGGGACCTCGGCGCGCCACGCCGGGACTGCTGCCGCGATCGGCTCACGCGGCTTCGACACGATGGCGCGCGGCGCAGCTCGGATGGGGCGCGCGATCGGGATCGGTGCCGTCGCGGCCCTCGGTGCCGGGGCTGTGGCGATCGCCGGCTTCGTGCGGTGGGTCGGGATCGGGTCCCGGTCCCTGATGCGGATCGAGACCATCGGTGCGCAGACCAACGCCGTGATCAAGTCGACCGGCGGTGTTGCGAACGTGTCCCGCAAGGGCGTCGACAACCTCGCAGGGTCGCTCGAGTCACTGACCGGCATCGAGGCCGAGACCACCACCGAGGGCGCCAACACCCTGTTGACGTTCACCAAGATCCGCAACGGGGTCGGGAAGAACAACAAGATCTTCGACCAGGCCGTGCGGACCATGACGGACTTCTCGGTCGCCACCGGCCGCGACGCCCAGGGCGCAGCGATCATGCTCGGCAAAGCGCTCAACGACCCCATCAAGGGTCTGACCGCGCTCGGAAAGGTCGGCGTCACCTTCACCGACCAGCAGAAGAAGAGCATCGAGACGTTCGTCGAGCAGGGCAAGATCATGAAGGCCCAGAAGGTCATCCTCGGCGAGCTCAACACCGAGTACGGCGGCTCAGCCAAGGCCTTCGGCGCCACTGACGCCGGGAAGATCGCCCGCTTCGGACACGCCTGGGGCAACCTGCAGGAGACCATCGCCTCCGGGGCCGCACCCACGATCGGGCGCCTCTCGAAGTACCTCGTCAAGGAAGGCGTCCCGGCAACCGAGCGGTGGGGGCGCGCCTGGAACCGCGAGGTCGCCCCCAACATCCGGCACGCGATCACCGACGCCCGGCGCCTGTGGCGCGTCTACCAGGACAACGGCCTGGACGGCGTCGTACGCCGCATCGAGAAGATGACCGGCACCCAGGGCCGACTCACCCCTGTGCTGCGTACAGCCCGCCAGGTCGGCCGTGACCTCGCGACCGTGTTCACGCGCAGCATCATCCCCGCCTTCGACGGCGCCAGCGGCGCAGCCTTCACACTGCTCAACCCGCTCTCCTACGCCGACGACATCCTCGGCTTCATGGCCGACCACACCACTCTGACCAAGAACGCGTTCATCGGCCTGATCGCAGTCCTCACTATCGCCAAGGGCGTGATGATCGCCAAGAACATCGTCGACGGCATCCAGCTGATCCGACTCATGGCACTCACCCCGGGCACGATCGCCTACACCGTCGCCCAGTCCGCCTCCGCGATCGCCACCGGGGCGATGACAGCAGCGACGTGGTTGTGGACCGCGGCGCAGACCGTGGCCTCTGTCGCGACGACGGCCTGGACCGCGGCGATGTGGCTGCTCAACGCCGCGTTCCTGGCCAACCCGATCGGTGCGGTGATCCTGGTCGTGGTCGCCCTGGTGGCGGCGTTCGTGGTGGCCTACAAGAAGTCCGAGACCTTCCGCACGATCGTCGACGCCACCTGGAGCGTGATCAAGAAGGGCAAGTGGCTGCTGCTCGGGCTGCTCGGCCCGTTCGGGCTGATCGTCGGGGCGTTCATCACCGCCTACAAGCACTCCGACCGATTCCGTGGCGCAGTCGACGGCCTGTGGGGCGGGGTCCTCAAGCCGTTCGGTGCGTGGGTGCGCGACAAGCTCGTGGGTGCCTTCAGGCTTCTCGGCGGGGCGTACCTGACCATGGCCAGCCTCGGTCTCAAGGCGTTCCGGATGCTGCTGCGCGGGGCGTTCTCGACCTTCAACGGCATACTCACGGCCGCCGACAAGGCCCTCGGGTGGCTGCCCAAGTGGGGCGACAAGATCGGCGCCGCACGGTCGGCGTTCGATGCGTTCGGCGACTCGACCATCGACACGCTCGACAAGATGGCCGCCCGGCTCGACCTGGCCAAGGCGAAGCTCGACGGGCTCGGCAAGCCGCGACGCACGTCGCTGACGATCGACGTCCGGTACAACTACACCGGACTGATCAGCCCCACCCGCGGCCGACCCGACGAGTACTCCGGCGGAGCAGCGACCGGTGGCCCGCGGCCGCCCGGCAACGGCCCTCGGGTCTCGCCCCGCGTCGCGCCGCGCCTGGCGATGCCTCCCGACCCGGTCGCCCCCGAGATCCCGGCCACCGAGCCACTGGACTGGGCCTCGGCCGCGGCGGCCGCGTCGGCTGGGTCCGGCTCAGGTGAGCCCAAGGTCGTGCAGGTCATACTCGGCCGCAAGGTCCTCGCCGAGGCCGTCGTCGGCGAGGTCACCTCCCAGCAGGCCCGCCAGTGATCGAGCAGGTCACGATCCGTGCGGTCACCCCAGCCGGCACCGCGGTGACGTTCGAGCTCCTCGGCGAGGACACTCTCAGCGGCGGGGTGGGCGGCTGGGAGTCCCTCGATCGTCCCCGACGCGCTGCTGCTGCCGGGTGGGTCGGCACACCGCCGGCCCAGCTCACGTTGCCGTTGCTCCTCGACGGGCGCGAGCGCCAGGTCGGCGTCGACGTCGCGATCGAGCGTCAGATCCGCATCGTCGAGTCCTGGGGTGTGCGGACCAAGGAGACCGGGCGGCCTCCGATCCTTCAGGTCACCGGCCCTCTCTTGGTTGGCCCGGGCAGCAGGTGGGTCGTCGACGACATCGCCTACGGGTCCAGGGAGCGCAACCCCGACGGCCGCAGGGTCTCCCAGGAGATCACCGTGGTGCTGCTGCGCTACGTTGCACCCGCCACCGTCCGCAGCCCGGCCGCGGCCGCGAGGGACCGGCAACGATGACCGAGCCGAGAGGGCTGCTCGGTGACGTCGAGCTGGTCTCGCCGCGCAAGGAGTTCGCGCTCGACATCACCGGCGCGATCGCCGAACCCGCGACGATCACCCGCACCATCGACGGTGCATCCACGCTCACCATCATCGTGGCCGACCACCAGCGCCGACTCATCACGTCGACCTACACCCAGGAACGCACCTGGGCGCGCTTCGACAGGGTGCACTACGAGGCGGTCGCGGTCGCCAAGGACGGCGACTTCCTTACCCTCACCTTCGAGGACGCGATCGCCACCAAGCTCCGTGCGATCACCAAGCGGCTCTCGATCCCGGCCGGGTCCATCACCCGCGCCGATTTCGTCGCCCGTCTCGCCCGCGAGGCCCACGTCGACTTCGACGTCGACCCCACCCCACGGGGCAAGGTCCAGCGCGTCCTCGAGCGCTCGACCGGCGGTGAGAAGACCACCAGCTGGGATGTCGCCGGTGAGGCCGCTGAGGAGGTGCACTGGCGCCGCTTCTCCACCGGCCGCCAGCTGGTCGTCGGCTCCGATGAGTGGCTGATCGCCCGCGACCCGACCCCGCTCACGGTGCGCGAGTACACCAACGGTGTCCAGGGCATCGACTGGGAGCTCGACGTCGGCCGCAGGGTCTCCGAACTCGCTCTGGTCGCCGACCTGGCCGGGTGGGTGACCCAGCCTGGCGGCGTCGTGCTCGTCGAGGACCAGGGCCCCGCCGACGGCCGCTGGATCGTCGGTGAGATCACCCGCACCGCGACGACCACCCGCGCCGACATCAAGCTCGTCCGCGGCCGCCACGCCCTGAAGGAACCCGCCCGCGAAGGGACCGGCGACGGCGGCCGCGACGGATACGTCCCCACCCCCGACGGTGAGAGCGGCTCCGGTGCCGCCGGCACCAAGGCCCGCGAGGCGATGGTGCGCTACGCGCTCGCCCAGCGCGGCAAACCGTACGTCTACGGCGCGTCGGGGCCGGACGCGTTCGACTGCTCCGGCCTGGTCCAGGAAGCCACCCGCGCCGGCGGCCGCGTGCTCGCCAAGCCGTCCGCTTCGCAGTGGAGCTCGGTGGTGGCCGCCGGCAAGACCATTCCCGTCGCCCAAGCGCTCCGCACCCGCGGCGCGCTGCTCTTCGAGCAGACACCGGAGGTGCACCACGTGGCCATCAGCCTCGGCAACGACTCCACCATCGAAGCCAGAGGGACCGCGGACGGCGTCGGCGTCTTCGGCGGCGCGGCCTCCATCAGCTGGACCGGTGCGGGGCTGTGGCTGTGACCCTCCAGGAGTTCCGCGAGCCATCGCGCACCAAGATCACCCGCGACCCGGCCACTGCCCGGGTCGTGCGCGCCGACACCAGCGGGGTCTGGGTCGCGCTGATCGGATCCGACGTCGACACCCCGGTCGGGCCATGCCGCGGCGGAGCCGGCGCCGGCGTCGGCACCATCGTGCTGCTCGTCTACACCGCCCAGGGTCCCTGGATCGCGGCGACCGCATGACGGCCTCCTTCGCGCTGCCGCTGCAGCTCGGCAGCGGCGGCAGCTTCGCGACCCTGGCCCAGGACACCGCAGGCGAGATCGCCCAGTCCGTCGCGGTCCTGATGTCGACCAGGCCGGGGGAGCGGCGCGCCGTCCCCGAGTACGGGCTGCCGGATCCACTCTTCGGTGGCGCCAGCGTCGACGACGTCGTCGAGGTCATCGCCGAGTGGGAGCCCCGTGCTTCCCCGGCCCTGGTCGAGAGCGTGATCACTGGCGCGACCCAGAGCATCGACATTCGACCCGGAGGAGGTGCCTGATGCCGTACACGCCGCCCACCCTCGAGACCGACCCGGTCGTGATCGCTGCACAGATGCTCGACGACATGGCCGTCCGGGTGCCCGGCTGGGTGCCTCACGAGGGCGCTCTCGACGTCGCGCTCATCGAGGAGTACTCCCAGGAGCTCGCGATCACCCGCGTCGCCCTGTTGGCGGCCCTGCAGACGGCGTACGCCGGGTTCGGTGAGTCCGTGCACGGGTTCCCCGTCGCGCAGGGCTCAGCTGCCACGATCCCGGTCACGATCACCGTGTCCCCGAACGGGTCCACCGTCCAGGCCGGGCTGATCCTGACCGGTCTGACCGGCGCCGGCGTCGAGGTCGCGTTCCAGATCAGTGCACCCGTGGTCGCCGTCGGCCCGACGGCGGTCGCGCTGGCCACGGCCGTGCAGATCGGCGCCGGCTCCAACGGGGTCCCCGCCGGTGCGCTGACCGTGCAGACCGCGACCGTCAACGTCGTCTCCGCGGCCGCGGCCGCGGCCTCGGACGGCGGCACCGACCCCGAGACCATCGCCGCGTACGCCGACCGGCTCACCGACTTCCTCTCCACCCTGCGAGCCGGCGGTGTCCGCGCCGCGGACCTCGCGGCGATCGCGCGCACCGTCACCGGTGTCGAGCGGTGCCTGGCCCTGGACCTCTACGACCCCGGCAACCCCGCGGTGCCGGCCGAGAAGACCGCGACCCTGATCCCGATCACCGCCGCCGGCGCAGCCGTGTCCGGGCCCGTGGCTGCGGCAGTGACCGCAGCAGTCGCCGCGGTGCGCGAGATCAACTTCGTCATCAACATCCTCGCCCCGACGTTCACGGTGATCACCGTGACGTTCACCGCGACCGCCCAGGCCGGTTACGGCACCGCGGCCGTGCAGGCCGCGATCGAGTCGGCGGTGAAGTCGTGGCTCAGCCCCGCCTCCTGGGGCTCGACCCCGACCGACCCCGACGCGTGGACCAACACCTCGACCGTGCGCTACCTCGACCTCGCCGCGGTCGCACGCAACGTCGAAGGCGTCGCGTCCCTGACCGGGCTCACCCTCAACGGCGGCACCGCCGACGTCGTCATGGCCGGCCCCGGCGCCCTCCCAGCCTCTGTCGCCGGCGGCACCACGGTGACCGGGGTCGTGTCGTGAGCTTCGCCGACAGGGTCCTGGCCGGCCTCGGGCGCGGCATCGCCTCACGCGCCGGGCCGCTGCTGCCCGCGTTCGTGCGCGGACTCACCGACCAGACGGTCGCGACCGACGAACTGGTCACCGTCACCGACCCCACCGAGGCCATCGGCCACGCCGGCGTGTTCGACCTCGACGCGTCCCCGTTCGCGACCTACCTCGGCCAGCTGTCCGGCACCGAGGTCCCCGGCGGCCTCACGCTCGCCCAGCAACGCGACTACGTCCGTGACGCACCCGGGCGCCGCCGCGGCACCCCCGCGGCGATGGTGGCCGCGCTGCGGCCGTTCCTGACCGGGTACAAGCGCGTCGACATCATCGAGCGCGACGGGTCGCCGTGGCGACTGCGGGTCCTGGTCTACACGGCCCAGATCGCGCCCGGTGTCACCCAGGCCCAGCTCGAGGCCGCCGCGGCGCTGCAGAAGCCCGTCGGGAACGTGATGGTCGTCGAGCAGCGCGCGGGTGCGTCGTTCGACCACAACCGCACCCACACCACGACCTTCGACAGCCGCCTCGCGTACTTCCCGACCTTCAACGACGCCACGAACCACCTGCCCGAGGAAGGAACGATCGCCTGATGGCGACCACCAGCAAAGCGGTCCCGTACCCCGTCGGAGGCGACTCCGACAACGTCCCGTCCTGGCTGCTGCAGCTCGCGACCTTCCTCGATGCGAACCCGGGTGTCGCGGTCATGTCGACCACCACCCGCGACGCCCTGCCCTCGGCCGGGAAGTGGAACGGGCGGATCATCCTCAACACCACCACCGGTGAGCTCGAGAAGTACTCCACCGCCACCACCGCGTGGGGACCGATCAACGACGACGCCACCCTGAACCGGGTCCTGCTCCGTGCCCCCCAGGAGGCCGTCACCGTCAGCGCCACCGCGATGGGAGCGACGGTCACCTACGACGCCCTCACCCAGGGTGCGCTGCTGCTCACCGTGAACGCGACCGCCAACTCGACCTGGAACATCCGCGGCAACGCCACCACCACACTCGCGGCTGCGCTCGCGGTCGGCGAGTCGATCACCGTGGTGCTGATGGTCACCAACGGTGCCACGGGCTACCGGCCCACCGCGTTCCAGATCGACGGCGCCGCCATCACACCGAAGTGGGCCGGCGGCGCCGCCCCCTCGGTCGGGAGCCCCAACGCGATCGACGTCTACAGCCTCACCATCATCAAGACCGCCGCCACCCCGACGTACACCGTCCTCGGCTCGTACGGGCGGTACGCCTGATGCCGATCCTGTCCACCCTCGGCGTCGGAGGCGGCATCGGCAAGGCCGTCATCTCCAGCACAACCGCGACCGTCGACTCCGTCACCCGCGCCGGGAAGAAGATCCACCCCTTCACCGGCTCCGGGTCCTTCACTGTCTCGATCGCCGGCCTCGTCGAGCTGCTTGTCATCGCCGGCGGCGGCGGCTCCGGCAACACGATCGGCGGCGGCGGAGCCGGCGGCTATGTCGAGAGCGTGAAGAAGTACCTCCCGGCGGGCACTTATACCGTCGTGGTCGGTGCAGGCGGATCTGGCGGCACCGCCGCCTCGACCGGTGCCAGCGACGGCAGCCCAAGCGGCGTCTTCGCCCTGATCAGCGGCGACTACGAGGCCACCGTCGCACTCGGTGGAGGCCGCGGCGCGAACCCCGGTTCCGGAGGTTCCGGAGGCTCCGGAGGCGGCGGCAGTAG
>WLIH01000030.1 GCA_009702305.1 Actinomycetota bacterium
CGACGCGTGACGCACGCCGAGCCGGGGCGTGACTACGCCCCGGCTCGGTGCAGGACGGCCCCGGCGTGGGCCGGCAGGTCGAGCCGGCCGTCGTCGTGGAGGTCGGCGCCGGACACCGTCTCGAAGAGCAGCCTCGCGCCGGGGGCGGCGTACGACGTCGCGGTGTCGGCCATGTTGACCACGATCCGGAGGTCGCCGCGATCGAGGACGAGCAGCCGGGCCGCCTCGTCGACCTCGCAGGAGGTGCGCTCGAAGGACGGGTCGGTGAGCTGGGGCCAGCTGCGGCGCAGGGCGGCCAGGTCGCGGTAGACCTGCAGCATCCGGGCGCCGCGGCCGGACTCCGCCTCGGACCAGTCCAGCCGCGAGCGCTCGAACGTCGCGGGGTCCTGCGGGTCGGGCACGACGGAGGGGTCCCACCCCATCCGCTCGAACTCGGCGATTCGGCCCTCGGCCGTGGCTCGACCGAGCTCCGGCTCCGGGTGCGAGGTGAAGAACTGGAACGGCGTGCCGGCCGCCCACTCCTCGCCCTGGAAGAGCATCGGGGTGAAGGGACCGGCCATCGTCAGCAGCGCCGCGCACGCCAACTGGTCGTCGTCGAGAGCCTCGGTGATGCGGTCGCCGACGGCGCGGTTGCCGACCTGGTCGTGGTTCTGCGCGCAGACCACCAGGCGCCAGCTCGGCATCGCCGCGGTGTCGATGGGCGCCCCGTGGTCGCGGCCCCGGAACGAGCTGTAGGTGCCGTCATGGAAGAAGCCCCGTGTCAGCACCTTCGCCAGCGCACCGAGCGGCTCGAAGTCGGCGTAGTAGCCGTCCGTCTCGCCGGTCAGCGCGACGTGGACGGCGTGGTGGAAGTCGTCGCTCCATTGGGCGTCGAGCCCGTAGCCGCCGGCCTCGCGCGGGGTGACGAGCCGGACGTCGTTGAGGTCGGACTCGGCGATCAGGGTCAACGGCCGGCGCTGGTGCGCGGCCAGGGCGGCGACCTCGATCGCCATCTCCTCGAGCAGGTGGGTGTCCGAGCTGTCCTCGAGGGCGTGCACGGCGTCGAGTCGCAGCCCGTCGACGTGGTAGTCGTCGAGCCACATCGCCACGTTGTCGAGGATGTAGCGGCGCACCTCGCCCGAGCCGGCGCCGTCGAGGTTGACCAGGTCGCCCCAGGTGTTGGAGCCCGACTTCAGGTAGGGACCGTAGAGCGGCAGGTAGTTGCCCGACGGTCCGAGGTGGTTGTAGACCACGTCCTGGATGACGCCGATGCCGGCCGCGTGGCAGCCGTCGACGAAGCGCTGGTAGCCGGCCGGTCCGCCGTACTGCTCGTGGACGGCCGACCACAGCACGCCGTCGTATCCCCAGTTGTGGGTGCCGTTGAAGGCGTTGACCGGCATCACCTCGACGAAGTCGACGCCGATCGAGCGCAGGTGGTCGAGCCGCTGCAGGGCGCCGTCGAAGGTGCCCTCCGGGGTGAACGTGCCGACGTGCAGCTCGTAGACGACCGCTCCAGCCAGCGGCCGCCCCGTCCAGGTCTGGTCGCCCCAGGCATAGGCCGTGGGGTCGAAGGTGCGCGAGAGTGCGTGGACTCCCGCCGGCTGACGACGCGACCGGGGGTCGGGTCGCGGCGTGTCCTCGTCGTCGATCAGGTAGCCGTAATCGGTCTCCTCGCTGAGCGGGGGGAGCGGCTCGACCGGTCGCCACCAGTCGTCGCCGTCTCGGGTCATCTCGAGGATGGCCTCGCCCTCCGACAGTCCACGGAGCAGGAGCCGGAGGCGCTGTGGACGAGGCGCCCACACCGCGAACGCGCTCATCGCTCCTCCCGCACCAGGAGGGCGACCGGCTGGGCGCCGAGCAGGCCGTCGAGCGAGCCGTCGGTCGACCGACCCGACAGCACGTCGCGCCAGCGCCCGGGCGGCAGGTCGAGCGTCGTGCCCGACCAGCCGCCCCGCGCGGCCAGACCGAGAGGCAGCCGGGTCACCACCGTGATCGCGCCGCCGCGGTCGAAGGCGAGCGCGTGCTCGGCGGCGGGACCGGAGGCCGTGATGGCGGTGTAGCCGGTGAAGAGGTCGCGACGGTCGCGGCGCAGCCTCAGTGCCTGCCGGGTGGTCAGCAGCTTGGTGACGAGCGGGTCCTCGGCGTCGCCGTCGAGCACCGCGGCCCGGTGGTCGAAGTCGACCGGGCGGCGGTTGTCGGGGTCGACGAGCGACTGCTCGGCGAGCTCGCTGCCCTGGTAGACGTCCGGCACCCCGGGCAGCGTCAGCGAGAGCAGTTTGGCCGCGACGGCGTTGGACCAGCCCGCGTCGTCGATCTGCGCCAGCAGAGCGACGATCACCGCGGCCACCTCGGGGGTGTCGAAGGCACCGTCGACGGCGGCATGAACGGCCGCTTCGTACGCCGGGTCGGGCTCGGTCCAGGTGGTGCGGTCGCCGGCCTCGCGCATCGCCTTCTCGGCGTACGCGTGCAGGCGCTCGCGCAGGACGGGGTCGTCGGCGGACGTCCAGGCGCCGAGCACCGCCTGCCACAGCAGCGAGCCGAAGCCCGGATCGGGCAGCGGTGCGAGCTCGAGCAGGGTGGTGAGAGCCTCCGTCCACGCGTCGGGTGCCTCGGCCAGCACGGTGATCCGGGCGCGCACGTCCTCGCTGCGCTTGGTGTCGTGGGTCGACAGGCAGGTCATCGCGTGCGGCCACTGGCGCTGACGCGCCGCCATCTGCTCGTGGAAGTCGTCGACGCCGACGGCGAACTGACTGGGGTCGCCGCCCACCTCGTTGAGCGAGGTCAGCCGCGAGTAGCGGTAGAAGGCGCAGTCCTCGACACCCTTGGCCATCACCATCCCGCTGGTCTGCTGGAAGCGGCGGGCGGGTGGGGCGTAGGGGTCGGACAGCTCCGGCAGCAGGACGTCGAACGTCGCGGCCAGGTCGGGGCGGTGCTCGCGGGCCAGCGCGAAGGCCTGCTCGAGGTGCTCGACGCCCTCGGGCAGATAGGAGCGGTAGACCGGGAAGCAGGCGAGCAGCTCCGCGACGGCGTCGGCGACGGCGTCGGCGGAGGCCTCGATCGTGCGCCGGCGCACCTCGCGGGTGATCCGACGCACCTCCGACTCGAGGATCCCGTCGGCCACCTCCCGCTTGGTGCCGTGGATCATCGCGGCCCAGTCGACGTCGCCGCCGCGCAGGCGCGACTCCAGCCGGTCCAGGGCGGGCTGACCCGCCGGGTCGGTGAGCACCCGGTCGATGAGTGCCAGGGCGTCGTACCCCGTCGTGCCGGCCGTCGCCCACGATGACGGCAGCAGCTCGCCGGGCTCGACGATCTTCTCGACCAGGACGTAGGCGCCACCGGTCAGCTCGGCGAGGTCGTCGAGGTAGCGCTTCGGGTCGCGCAGGCCGTCGGGGTGGTCGACCCGGAGCCCGTCGACCAGCCCGTCCTCGAACCAGCGCCGGATCTCGACGTGCGACTCGGCGAACACCTCGGGGTCCTCGACCCGGAGCGCCGCCAGGGTGTTGACGGCGAAGAAGCGCCGGTAGTTGAGGCCGTCGTCGGCGACATGCCAGTTGACCAGCTCGTAGTGCTGGCGGGCGTGCACGATGTCCGCATCGGCGTCGTCCTCGAACGTGCCGGGCGCCAGCGGGTAGTGGTTGTCGTGGTAGACCAGCTCGCCGTCGACGACCCGCAGGTGGGCGATCGGGCCGCCGTCGACCTCCTGATCGTCGTCACCGACGACCGGGATCCGGATCCGGCCGTCGCCGGCCGCCCAGTCGACGTCGAAGGCCGTGGCGTGCTCGGACTCCCGGCCGAGCTTGAGCACGTCCCACCACCACTGGTCGTCGGTCGGCGTCGCCACGCCCACGTGGTTGGGCACGATGTCGACCAGCACGCCCATGCCGAGCCGCCGGGCTTCCGCCGACAGCGCCGCGAGTCCGGCCTCGCCGCCGCGCGACTCGTCGACGTGGTCGTGGGCGACCACGTCGTAGCCGTGGTCGCTGCCCGGCTCGGCGGCCAGCAACGGCGAGAGGTAGACCCAGTCGACGCCGAGGTCGTGCAGGTAGGCCAGCCGGGAGGTCGCCGCGAGGAGGTCGAAGTCCTCGGTGATCTGCAGTCGGTACGTCGACGTGGGCACCCGAGCGGCCATGCGGATCAGCCCCGCCGGGTGTGCGCGGCGACCGATGCGGCTACGGAGTGGTCGGGCTCGGCCTCGGGAGCGCTGTGCTCGCGGAGGACCAGCACGCTGCGGTGGGCGACCTGGAGGCTGGCCCCGGCCGCGAGCGGCTCGCGCTCGTCGGCGTTGCCTCCGGTGTCGACGACGACATCCCACGCTTCGGCGTACTCGTCGGGCGGCAGGGTCACCGTCGCCTCGCCGTCGGCGTTGAAGTAGAGCAGGAAGTGGTCGTCGGTGATGGTGCCGCCGCGGGCGTCCTTGCCGGCGATGCCGTGCCCGTTGAGATACATCCCGATGGCCTGCGAGCCGTCCCAGTCGCCGTCCTCCATCGGCCGTCCGTCGAGGTGCAGCCAGACGATGTCGTTGAGCCGGTCCTCACCGTCGGGGCCGGTGCGCACGGTGGTGCCGGTGAAGAAGCGCTTGCGACGGAACGTCGGGTGGTCGCGTCGCAGCCGGATCAGGGCGGCCGTGAACTCCAGCAGCGGCACGTCGGCCTGGTCCCAGTGGACCCAGCTGATCTCGGAGTCCTGGGCGTACGTGTTGTTGTTGCCGTCCTGGGTGCGACCGAGCTCGTCGCCGTGCAGGATCATCGGCACGCCCTGGCTGAGCAGCAGGGTGGCCAGCAGGTTGCGCTGCTCGCGCGATCGGAAGGCGAGGATCTCCGGGTCGTCGGTCGGGCCTTCGACGCCGTGGTTCCAGGAGCGGTTGTGGCTCTCGCCGTCGTTGTTGTCCTCGCCGTTGGCCTCGTTGTGCTTCTCGTCGTAGGAGACGAGGTCGCGCAGCGTGAAGCCGTCGTGGGCGGTGACGAAGTTGATGCTCGCGACCGGCCGCCGGCCGCTGTGCTCGTAGAGGTCGGAGGACCCTGCCAGCCGCGACGCGAACTCGCCGAGCGACGGCTCCCCGCGCCAGAAGTCGCGCACGGTGTCGCGGTAGGCGCCGTTCCACTCCGTCCACTGCGGCGGGAAGCCCCCGACCTGGTAGCCGCCGGGCCCGACGTCCCAGGGCTCGGCGATCAGCTTGACCTGGGAGACGACGGGATCCTGCTGCACGAGCTCGAAGAACGTCGCGAGCCGGTCGACCTCGTAGAACTCCCGGGCCAGCGTGGAGGCGAGGTCGAAGCGGAAGCCGTCGACGTGCATCTCGCTGACCCAGTAGCGCAGCGAGTCCATCAGCAGCTGCAGGGAGTGGGGGTGCCGGACGTTGAGGGAGTTACCGGTGCCGGTGTAGTCCATGTAGAACTTCTCATCGTCCTCGACGAGGCGGTAGTAGGCCTGGTTGTCGATGCCCCGGAAGCTCAGCGTGGGCCCGAGGTGGTTGCCCTCGGCCGTGTGGTTGTAGACCACGTCGAGGATGACCTCGATGCCGGCGGCGTGCATCGCCTTGACCATCGCCTTGAACTCCTGCACCTGCTGACCGAGCTGGCCGGTGCCGGCGTACGCCGCGTGCGGGGCGAAGAAGCCGAGGGTGTTGTAGCCCCAGTAGTTGCGCAGGCCCTTGTCGAGCAGCGTGGAGTCCTGGACGAACTGGTGCACGGGCATCAGCTCGATGGCGGTGACGCCCAGCCGGTTGAGGTGATCGGTGATCACCGGGTGCGCGAGGGCGGCGTAGGTGCCCCGCAGGTCCTCGGGCACGTCGGGGTGCAGCTGGGTCAGGCCCTTCACGTGAGCCTCGTAGATGACCGACTCGTTGTAGGGGATGTCGAGGCGGCGGTCGCCCTCCCAGTCGAAGAACGGGTTGATCACGACGCCCAGCATCATGTGGGCGGCGGAGTCCTCGTCGTTGCGCGAGTCCTCGTCGCCGAAGGTGTAGCCGAACAGGCTCTGGTCCCAGTCGATGTCGCCGCAGGTCGCCTTGGCGTAGGGATCCAGGAGCAGCTTGTTGGGGTTGCAGCGGTGGCCCTGGCTCGGGTCCCACGGGCCGTGCACACGGTAGCCGTAGCGCTGCCCCGGCTGCACGTGCGGCAGATAGCAGTGCCAGACGTAGGCGTCGACCTCGCTGAGCGTGACGCGCTCCTCGTGCCCGGCCTCGTCGAAGAGACACAGCTCCACGCTCTCGGCCACCTCGCTGAAGATCGCGAAGTTGGTGCCGCTGCCGTCGAAGGTGGCCCCCAGGGGGTAGGCCTGTCCTGGCCAGCTCTCCATACGTGGTCCTCCCGCTCGTGTTTGGATCGATCAAAGCAGTCGACCACAGCCCGGCCTCTACCCGCTCGGGCGCGCCTCAATCGGCTCGCGCTCGGGAATGCGCAACGGTCTGGTCCGGGTTGGCCCCTCGATGACCACCTCACCGCCGACCATCACCCGTGCCAGTGTCGGCCTGCGCAGCGAGCGCGGGCCGATCCTGCTGGCCGTGATGCTCGCGACCGGGCTGGTCGCCATCGACTCGACGATCCTGGCGACGGCGGTGCCGGCGGTGGTCGACGACCTCGGCGGCTTCACGCAGTTCCCGTGGCTGTTCTCGGTCTATCTGCTGGCGACGGCGGTGTCGGTGCCGGTCTTCAGCAAGCTCGCCGACCTCTACGGCCGCAAGGTCGTCATGCTCTGCGGCGTCGGCCTCTTCGTCGTCGGGTCGCTGCTGTGCGGGATCGCCTGGGGCATGACCTCGCTCATCGCCTTCCGCGCGATCCAGGGCCTCGGTGCCGGGGCGGTGCAGCCGATCGGCGTCACGATCATGGGCGACATCTACTCGCTGCGCGAGCGGGCCAAGGTCCAGGGCTACATCGCGAGCGTCTGGGCCGCCGCGTCGCTGGTCGGCCCCACGCTCGGCGGGATCTTCTCCGACTACCTGTCGTGGCGCTGGATCTTCTTCGTCAACCTGCCGCTCGGTCTGGCGGCGTTCTGGATGCTGTGGCGCAACTTCGACGAGAGCGTGAGCCGCACCCGGCACCGCATCGACGTCGCGGGCGCGGCCCTGCTCGCGCTGGGCGGCGTCGCGCTGCTGCTCGGGCTCCTCGAGGGCGGCGTGCGCTGGGACTGGACCTCGGCGCCCAGCCTGGGTCTGTTCGCCGCGGCGGTGGTCCTGTTGGCGGCCTTCGCCGTGGTCGAGCTGCGTGCCGTCGAGCCGATGCTGCCGCTGTGGATCTTCGGCCGCCGGGTGATCGCGTCCGCGAGCATCGGGTCGCTGGTCGTGGGCGTCCTGATGCTCGGGCTGTCGTCCTACGTGCCCCTCTACGCGCAGGTCGTGCTCGGCCACGGCGCCCTCACCTCGGGCCTCGCGCTCGCGGCGATGACGATCGGGTGGCCGATCGCCGCGACGACCTCGGGGCGCTTCTACCTGAGCATCGGCTTCCGCGCGACCATGCTGATGGGCGCGGCCTTCGCCGTCGCCGGCGCCGCCCTGCTGCTGAGCGTCGACCGCTCGAGCTCGATCTGGCACCTCGCTCTGCCGGCCTTCGTCATGGGCATCGGCTTCGGCTACGTCGCGAGCCCGTCGGTGATCGCCGCCCAGTCGTCGGTCGCCTGGGAGCACCGCGGGGTCGCGACCGGCGCGACGCTGTTCGCCCGCTCGGTCGGCAGCGCGGTCGGCGTCGCTGCCTTCGGCGCGGTCGCCAACAGCGTCGTCGCCTCCCGGATCGGCGGCGCGGTGCCCGACCTGGAGCACCTCAGCCCAGGGGTCCTCGCGCCGGCGATCGAGGCGGTCTTCTGGGGATCGGCGGTCGTCTCGGTGCTGCTCGTGGTCGCCGGTCTCGTGATGCCACGCCACGTGGGCGAGGCGGCTACCGACCAGTAGCATGGCGCCATGAAGCGCACGATCTACGACGCCGACCACGAGTCCTTCCGCTCCTCGGTCCGAGAGTTCCTCGACCGATCGGTGGTGCCCCACGTCGAGGAGCATGCGGCCGCCAAGGCCCTGCCCCGCGACTTCTGGATCGAGGCCGGCAAGCAGGGCTTCCTCGGCCTCGAGATCCCGGAGGAGTACGGCGGCGCCGGCGCCGGCGACTACCGCTTCAACGCCGTCATCGCCGAGGAGCTCAGCAAGGTCAACGCCGCGCTCGGGTCGTGCTGGGGCATCCACGCCGACATCACGGCGCCGTACATCGTGGCCCTCGGCACCGAGGAGCAGAAGCAGCGGTGGCTGCCCGGTGTCGCTGCTGGTGAGATCCTGCTCGCGATCGGGATGACCGAGCCGTCGGGGGGCTCCGACCTCGCCGCCCTCAAGACGACCGCCGTGCGCGACGGCGACGACTGGGTCATCAACGGCTCGAAGACCTTCATCACCAACGGCTACTCCGCCGACCTGGTGATCACCGCGGTGCGCACCAGCCCGGAGAAGAAGGCGCGCGGCATCACGCTCTTCGCGATCCCGTCCGACGCTCCCGGCTTCAGCCGCGGCCGCAAGCTCGACAAGGTCGGTCAGGACGAGTCCGACACGGCCGAGCTGTTCTTCGAGAACGTCCGCCTCTCCGACGACCACATCATCGGCGAGCTCGACAGCGGCTTCATCCACATGATGCAGAAGCTGCCGCAGGAGCGACTGGGCTGCGCGATCTCCAACGTCGCCCACGCCAAGCAGATCCTCATCGAGACGCTGCAGTACACCAAGGACCGCCAGGCCTTCGGCCAGGGCATCGGCTCCTTCCAGCACAACAAGTTCCTCCTCGCGGAGCTCTTCACCCAGATCGAGGTCACCGAGGCGTTCATCGACCAGTGCGTGATCGCCCACGACGCCGGCGAGCTCACCCCCGTCGATGCCGCCAAGGCCAAGTGGTGGACCTCCCAGATCCAGAACGACGTGCTCGACCACTGCGTCCAGCTGCACGGCGGCTACGGGTTCATGAACGAGTACCGCGTGGCCCGCGCCTGGCGCGATGCCCGCGTCTCGAAGATCTGGGCCGGCTCCAACGAGATCATGAAGGAGCTCATCGGCCGCGACCTCGGCCTCTAGCCGATCGTCCCCACCCCGGTCTCGGCACCCACGCCGGCGGGCACAGCCCAGGCTCGCCTTGGTTGCGAGGCGAGCCGCGCGACCAGCACGATCGGCCCATGAGCGTCGACGCCACCGAGCTGCACGCAGGCCCGCACGACGACGAGCCGCACGAGGGCGGACTCAACAACCGTCTCAACTGGCTGCGGGCCGGTGTCCTCGGCGCCAACGACGGCATCGTGTCGACCGCCGGCATCGTGATGGGCGTCGCGGGCGCCACCACCGACCGCGGCTCGATCCTGATCGCTGGTGTCGCAGGTCTCACGGCCGGTGCGCTCTCGATGGGGGCGGGGGAGTACGTCTCCGTCAGCACCCAACGCGACTCCGAGCTCGCACTGCTCGACAAGGAGCGCCGCGAGCTCGTCGAGGAGCCGCAGGACGAGCTCGAGGAGCTGGCCGGGATCTACGTCGGCAAGGGGCTCAGCGAGGACCTCGCCCTCCAGGTCGCCGAGCAGCTCACCGCCCACGACGCCCTGGCTGCGCATGCCGAGGCCGAGCTCGGCATCGACCCCGACGACATCACCAGCCCGTGGAACGCCGCCTTCGCCTCGACCCTCGCCTTCACCCTCGGTGCTCTGCTGCCGCTGCTGACGATCAGCCTGGTGGTGGCCGACGCGCGGGTGTGGGTCACGGTCGTCGCCGTGACCCTGGCGCTGGCGTTGACCGGATGGGCCAGCGCGGCGTTCGGCTACGGCGCCTCGCGCCCGGCCGTCGTACGCAACGTGGTGGGCGGGCTCTTCGCCATGGGCGTGACCTACGGCATCGGCTCGGTGCTCGGCACCCACATCGGCTGACCGGGGGACCGGTTGGGATCGGGATCAGTCGAGGTCGAGGCCGTCGGCCAGGTGGCGCAGCGCGTCGACCAGGGCGGCCGAGGCCGGATCGCCGACCTTGAGCCGCTCGACGACCGCGCCCGGCAGTTCGTCGAGGCCGCGGACCTCCTGGTGCAGGCGCTCCATCGTGGCGTCCAGGGCGTACGCCGTGTCGGCCGCCTCGCGCAGGCCCTGCAGCAGCTCGACCGGCACGTCGCGGCGATATTTGTAGTAGATCTTGTGCTCGAGGCTGGCCCAGAAGTCCATGGCGATCGTGCGGAACTGCACCTCGACCAGCACCGGCACCGCGCCACCGGAGAGGAAGACCGGGACCTCGACGAGCGCGTGCAGGCTGCGGTAGCCGTTGGGCTTGGGAGTGCGCACGTAGTCGCGCACCTCGACCAGGTGGATGTCCTCCTGCGCGGCGAGCAACCCGAAGACGCGGTAGACGTCGGAGACGAAGCTGCAGGTCACCCGCACGCCCGCGATGTCGGTCACCCGCGCCCGGATCTCGTCGGCCCCCGGCCGGTCGGCCACGACCAGGCCCTTGCGGTGCATCTTGTCGAAGAGGCTCTCGATCGACTTGAGCCGCGAGGCGACGTTCTCGATCGGGTTGTAGTCGTGGAGGTGGGTGAACTCGTCGCGCAGGATGCTGAGCTTCGTGACGATCTCCTCCATGCCGAACTTGTGCTCGAGCATGAACCGGCGGAACTCCTCCGGCGGCAGCGGCGGCAGACCCGGCGTGCCGGACGGGTCGTCCGAGGCGGCGTCGGGCGCGGGCAGGGTCACCCCGGCAGCGTACGCACGTCAGGTGTGCCTCACCTGTGCGCGGGTGCGACGACCGTCACGTCGGATGGACTAGGTTCGCCGCGTGAGGATCGCAGTCGCCCGTGAGGCACGAGAGGGCGAGACGCGGGTCGCGTTGGTGCCGGAGCTGGTCGGCAGGCTGACGGCGCTGGGTCACGACGTGATCGTCGAGCCGGGGGCCGGACGGGCCGCACTGATCTCCGACGAGGAGTACGCCGACGCGGGTGCGAGCCTCGACGCGGAGGCGCTGGACGACGCCGACGTGGTGCTCTCCGTGCAGCCGCTGGCCCGAGACGCGGCCCGTCGGCTCCGGGCCGGGGCGGCGACGGTGTCGTTCCTGCCGACCACCCAGGAGCGCGACCTGGTGCTCGACCTGCGCGATCTCGGCGTGACGAGCTTCGCGATGGAGCTGGTGCCGCGCATCTCCCGCGCCCAGTCGATGGACGCCCTCTCCTCGCAGTCCCTGGTGTCCGGCTACCGCTGCGCGATCGTCGCGGCGGGTCTGCTGCGTCGCTTCTTCCCGCTCAACATGACCGCGGCCGGCACGGTCCCGCCCGCCGAGGTCGTCGTGCTCGGCGCCGGTGTCGCCGGCCTGCAGGCGATCGCGACCGCGAAGCGTCTCGGTGCGGTCGTCAAGGCCTACGACGTCCGGGCCG
>WLIH01000300.1 GCA_009702305.1 Actinomycetota bacterium
GACCAGGTCGCCCAGCACGGCCGACGCGGTCGGCGACCCGCCGGCCCCGGGGCCGTAGAACATCAGCTGACCGGCCGCCTCGGACTCCACGAACACGGCGTTGTAGGCCTCACGCACCGACGCGAGCGGGTGCGAGCGCGGGATCATCGCCGGGTGCACGCGCACCGACACGGCGTCGTCGCCGCTGTCCTGCGCGAGCAGCTCACAGATCGCGAGCAGCTTGACCACGCTGCCCATCTCGCGCGCCGACTGCACGTCGGCAGCGGTGACCTCGGCGATGCCCTCGCGGTGGACGTCGGAGGCGGTGACCCGGGTGTGGAAGGCGAGCGAGGCCAGGATCGCGGCCTTCGCCGCGGCATCGAAGCCCTCGACGTCGGCGGTCGGGTCGGCCTCCGCGTAGCCGAGCTCCTGGGCCTCCTCGAGCGCCTCGCTGAAGCCGGCGCCGGAGCTGTCCATCTTGTCGAGGATGAAGTTGGTGGTGCCGTTGACGATGCCGAGCACCCGCGTCACGCGATCGCCGGCCAGCGACTCGCGCAGCGGGCGCAGGATCGGGATCGCCCCCGCGACAGCCGCCTCGTAGTAGAGGTCGCGCCCGGCCCGCTCGGCAGCCTGGTAGAGCGTCGGGCCGTCCTCGGCGAGCAGCGCCTTGTTGGCCGTCACGACGCTGGCTCCGTGGGCCAGCGCGGAGAGGATGAGGGTGCGGGCCGGCTCGATGCCGCCGATCACCTCGATCACCAGGTCGATGTCGTCGCGTGCCACCAGGCCCTCGGCGTCGGTGGTGAGCAGGCCCTCGGGCACGTCGATGTCGCGGGGCGCGTCGAGGCGGCGTACGGCGACGCCGGCCAGCTCGATCGGCGCGCCGACGCGCGCCGCCAGGTCGCCCGCCTGCTCGCCGAGCAGACGCACCACCTGCGAGCCCACCGAGCCGCAGCCCAGCACCGCCACCTTGAGAGGTGTGAGGTCCTCCATCAGAGTTCACCCACGTCAGTCGCCAACAGGTCGTCCTCAGTCTCGCGGCGCACGACGACGCGCGCGACCCCGTCCCGCACCGCGATCACCGGCGGGCGCAGCGCATGGTTGTAGTTGGAGGCCATCGAGCGGCAGTAGGCGCCGGTGCCGGGCACGGCCAGCAGGTCGCCGGGCGCGACGTCACCGGGCAGGAACTCGTCCTTGACCACGATGTCGCCCGCCTCGCAGTGCTTGCCGACCACCCGCGCGAGCACCGGCGGCGCGGTGGAGAGCCGGGAGGCGGTGGTGCAGGAGTAGTCGGCGTCGTAGAGGGCGGTGCGGATGTTGTCGCTCATCCCGCCGTCGACGCTGACGTAGGTGCGCACGGCGCCTCCATCGAGGTGCACCCGCTTGACGGTGCCGACCTCGTAGACGGTGCACATCGCCGGACCGACGATCGCTCGACCCGGCTCGATCGACAGGGCCGGCTCGGCGATGCCGAGCGCCCGGCACTCGTGCTCGACGATCTTGCTCATCTCGGTGGCGAGCTGCGCGGGGTCCGACGGATCGTCCTGGGTGGTGTAGGCGATGCCGAAGCCGCCGCCGAGATCCATCTCCGGCATGGTCACCGCGAGCTCGTCGGAGACGCGGGCGTGCAGCGCCAGCACCCGGCGGGCGGCGACCTCGAAGCCGGAGGAGTCGAAGATCTGCGAGCCGATGTGGGAGTGCAGGCCGAGCAGCTCCAGGCCCGGGGCCGCGAGCACGCGGCGTACGGCGTCGAACGCGTCGCCCGAGGTGATCGAGAAGCCGAACTTCTGGTCCTCGTGAGCGGTCGCGATGTACTCGTGGGTGTGCGCCTCCACCCCGGCGGTGACCCGGATCATCACGTGCGCGGTCGTGTCGAGCTCCGCGGTGAGAGCGGCGAGCCGCTCGATCTCGTGGAAGGAGTCCACCACGATCCGCCCGACACCGAGCGCCAGCGCCCGACGCAGCTCGGCGGCGCTCTTGTTGTTGCCGTGGAAGCCGACCCGCTCCATCGGGAAGCCGGCGCGCTGCGCGACGCTCAACTCACCGCCCGAGCACACGTCGAGCGACAGCCCCTCCTCCGCGACCCAGCGGGCCACGGCCACCGAGAGGAACGCCTTCCCGGCGTAGTAGACGTCGTAGGCGGAGAACGCGTCGCGGAAGGCCCGGGCGCGCGAGCGGAAGTCCAGCTCGTCGAGGACGTACGCCGGCGAGCCGTGCGCCGCGACCAGGTCCGGCAGGCTGACCCCGCCGATGCTCAGGACCCCGTCGGACTTGTCCGCGGTGCTCGACCAGAGGTGTCGCACCAGCGCGTTGGGGTCGGCCGGCTCGCGCAGCCACGACGGCCCCTTCAGGGCTCCGTCGGCGTGCGCCCAGCCGGCTTCGTGGGAGGCCACGTCACATCCGCTCGGGCGCCGAGACGCCGAGCAGGGCCAAGCCGTTGGCGAGCACCGTGCGGGTGGCCGCGACCAGCATCAGGCGCGCCCGATGCAGGTCGGTCGACTCCTCGTCGCCCTTGGGCAGGACGTGGCAGGTGTCGTAGAACCGGTGGTAGCTCGCCGCCGTGTCCTCGAGGTAGCGCGCCACCCGGTGGGGCTCACGCAGCTGGGCGGCGCTGGTGATGACGCGCGGGAAGTCGGCCAGCGCCCGCAGCAGCTCGCCCTCCTTCTCGTGCGAGAGCAGCCCGGGCTCGAACGTCGCGGCGTCGGGGGCCAGGCCGAGGTCCAGTCCGTTGCGCAGGATGGACGAGACCCGCGCGTGGGCGTACTGGACGTAATAGACGGGGTTGTCGCTGTCGGCCTTGGCCCACAGGTCGAGGTCGATGTCGATGGCCGAGTCGGAGCTGTAGCGCGCCAGCGCGTAGCGGCTCGCGTCGATGCCGATCGCCTCGACCAGGTCGTCGATCGTGACGATCGTGCCGGCCCGCTTCGACATCCGCATCGGCTCGCCGTTGCGCACGAGGTTGACCATCTGACCGATCAGGATCTCGAGGTTCTTGCCCGGCTCGTCGCCGAAGGCGGCGCACATCGCGTTCATCCGGCCGACATAGCCGTGGTGGTCGGCGCCGAGCATGATGAAGCAGCGGTCGAAGCCGCGCTCGCGCTTGTCGAGGTAGTAGGCCAGGTCTCCGGAGAGGTAGGCCGGCTGCCCGTTGGAGCGCACGATGACGCGGTCCTTGTCGTCGCCGTACTTCTCGGTGGAGAGCCAGGTCGCACCGTCGGCCTCGTAGGTGTTGCCGAGCTCGGTCAGGCGCGTGATCGCGCGCTCGACGGCGCCACTGCGGTGCAGGTTGTCCTCGTGGAAGTAGACGTCGAAGTCGACCCCGAAGTCGTGCAGGCTCTTCTTGATCTCGTCGAACATCATCTCGACCCCGACCTGGCGCAGGATCTCCTGCGCGTCGGCGTCGTTGAGCATCTCGACGTCGGGGCGCACCTTGACGACGGCGGCCGCGATGTCGTGGATGTACTGGCCGCCGTAGCCGTCCTCGGGCGCTGGTCGACCCTGGACGCTGGCCAGCAGCGAGCTGCTGAAGCGATCGATCTGGGCGCCGTGGTCGTTGAAGTAGTACTCGCGGGTGACCTCGGCGCCGGTCAGCGTGAAGAGCCGGCCGAGCGCGTCGCCGACGGCCGCCCAGCGCACCCCGCCGAGGTGGAGCGGGCCGGTGGGGTTGGCCGAGACGAACTCGAGGTTGATCCGCTCCCCCGCGAACGCGTCGGAGGAGCCGTACGCCGACCCGGCGGCGACGACCTGGGCGGCGACGGCGCCCTGCGCACCGGCGTCGACGCTGATGTTGAGGAAGCCGGGACCCGCGATCTCGACGTCGGAGACCCCCTCGACCGCCTTGAGACCGGTCTGCACCAGGACGGCCAGGTCGCGCGGGTTGAGCCCCGCCTTCTTGGCCAGCTGGAGGGCGACGTTGGTGGAGTAGTCGCCGTGACCCTTCTGGCGCGGTCGCTCCACCGTCACGGTGCTCGGGACGCCGTCGGGCAGGGCGAGGTCGCCCTGGTCGGACAGCGTCGTCAACACGTCGACGATCGCCTGGGAGAGCTGCTCGGGAGTCACCGCACAAGCCTATCCGTGGGTGACCCCCGAGCTCTCCTCAGTATCAGTTCATCGGTGTCGGTGGAGATCAGTCGAGCAGCGCCAGGAGCGCCTTCGCTCGCGGGCTGCCGAGACCGGTCGAGTCGTCGTAGCCCTTCAGCCGGTGCAGGGTCGCGAGGTTGCCGAGCGTGCGCAGGGTGAAGGTCACCTCCGAGCTCGGGTCGGTCGGGTCGGTGTAGTCGGGCCGCACATTGGCCACGACGCTCTGCTTCGACGTGCGGTCCAGCGCCACGCCGTCCGGGTCGTAGAACGCCGCCGCACGCTGCGGCGCGGTCGCGCCGTAGAGCGTGGGCGTGACCAGCCCGAGACCGGTGCCGCCGGCCCGGCCGACCTCGAGAGCGAGCAGGCCGGCGAAGAGCGGGC
>WLIH01000301.1 GCA_009702305.1 Actinomycetota bacterium
ACGACCTCGGCGCGACCGAGGGGCGCGCGGCCCGAGGTGCCGGCGAAGATGACGTCCTCCATCTTGCCGCCGCGCAACGACTTGGCGCCCTGCTCGCCCATCACCCAGGCGAGCGCGTCGACGACATTGGACTTGCCGGAGCCGTTGGGCCCGACGATGCAGGTGATGCCCGGCTCGAGCTGGAGCGTGGTGGCGGACGCGAAGGACTTGAACCCCTTGAGGGTCAGGCTCTTCAGGTACAACGCGGGCTCCTCGGTCGATCGGGCACCGAGGCCGTCCGGGGCTCCGGGGACTCAGCGCCGGTCACCCTACCGGGATACGTCCCCCGCCGGCTCCTCGTCCGCGTGGGCGATGTGGCCGAGCTGGCCCCACAGCAGCACGACGAAGAGCGACGACGCCACGAAGGCGAACCAGAACGGCGCCACCACGCTGTAGTGCTCGGCCAGCACGCCTCCGATGCCGGACCCGACGACCAGCCCACCGAAGACCCCCACCAGGTTGACGCTGCCGACCCGGCCCTGCAGCTCGGTCGGCACGGCCCGCTGGCGGATGGTGACCGAGGTGGTGCCCCAGATGAAGGCGTGGGCGCCGAACACGAAGAAGATCGGCATGGCGACGTACGCCGATCGCGTCAGCGCCAGGCCGAGGTGGGTCAGGGTCTCCAGGATCAGGCCGATCCGCATCAGGTCGCCCAGCGAGACGCGGCGCGTGATCCAGCCGTAGGACAGGGTGCCGACCAGGCCGCCGACCGCACCGACGGTCGTCACCAGGCCGAAGCCGACGGCCCCCAGGCCGAGCCGCTCGGTGGCGTAGAGCACCAGCACCGACCACGCGGCGCCGAAAGACACGTTGAAGACCAGGATGGTCAGCACCAGCGTGCGCACGGCCGCGTGATGCAGCACCCAGCGGAAGCCCTCGGCGATATCGTGACGGATCCGGGTGACGACCTCCGGGTCGCGACGGTGGTGCGGGAGTCTCAGCCGCGAGATCAGCACCGCGCCGAGCAGCACCATCACGGCCTGGGTGACGAACGGCCACACCGTGCCGGCGGCGAAGAGAGCGGCGCCGAGCGGAGGGCCGGCGAGCTGGTTGACCGTGATGAAGCCGGTCTGCAGGCGTGCGTTGGCGATCGCGAGGTCGTCGCGGTCCACGATCATCGGCAGGATCGTGCCGCTCGCGTTGTCGGCGAACATCTCGGCCGTGCCGAGCAGGAACATCGCCACCAGGACCAGGGCGATCGAGACCGTGTCGGTGACGATCGAGGCCGCGAGCAGGCCGAGCACCACGCACCGGACCAGGTCGACGGTGATGACCAGCAGCCGCCGGTCGACCCGGTCGGTCAGCGCGCCCGCGAACAGCCCGAAGGCCAGCGGCGGCAGCCACTGCAGCGTCGCTGCCAGGGCGACGAGGTAGGCCTTGTCGGTCTGCTGGGCCACGAGCAGCGGCCCTGCCGCGATCGCGACACCGTCGCCGATGTTGCTGATCCACGACGACGCGAGCAGCCACCGGAACCCTCGACCGAGCCGCTCCGGCACGACCGCTTCGACGACTCGCCCCACGAGGACCAGACCCTAGATCACGTGACCCGTCGCTAGTTTCCCGCTACGGACCCGTGAGTCGGCGCTAGTTTCCGTGGCTCTGGGGAAACTAGCGCCGACTCACCGGGGCGCGGGGGGAAAGTAGCGCCGGCTCACGTCAGGTGGTGCGGCGGCGACGGCGCAGGGCGAGCGATCCGGCCAGCGCTACGGCGACCAGGCCGACCGGCACGACACTCGCCGAGGCGCGCTCGCCGATGGACTCGGCCGGCACCGAACGACGTCCATCGGGCACGTCGACCTCGTAGACGTCGAGCCCCCGGATCAGGTCGATCGAGTAGACGATGTTGGTGCGCGCCGAGGTCTGCCTGCCGGCGTCGTCGTAGACGGGCACCCACATGGCGTCCCAGACCTCGGAGGCCAGCCACAGGGCGTGGCCGTAGGGCTTGATCTCGCGGGGCTTGCGGACGTCGAGGATCTGGGTGCCGCCGCCGTAGAAGCCGACCGCGACCAGGCCGCCGGGTCGGTAGTCGAACCAGTGCGAGGAGCAGAACGCACCCTGGGGCAGCGGGAAGTTGCCCAGGTCGGAGAGCTCGACCTTGTCGAGCGGCACGATCGCGTCCTTCGTGCCATCGAGACGCTTGATCCACCAGGTCTGGAAAGACCCCGCCTGGGCGCAGTCGGTCTGCTCGTAGTCCTCCTCGGTGGCGAGCAGGATGTTGCCGTGGGCCAGGGACGGCTTCGCGTTGGGCCGGAAGGCCTTCGCGTTGGGGTGGAACGAGTTGTGCAGGATGAAGTCGTTCCAGCCCTCGAACTTCGGGTCCTCCCCCTGCCCGGCCAGACCGGTGGTGGTGATCAGCTTCGGCTTGGCGGGATTCTTCGTGCTCCACATCGAGGCGCCGTTGTATCCGGTGTGGGTGCCGATGCCGGCGGCGTCGAAGTTCCACTTGTGACCGGCGGTCGGAGATGCGAAGGCCTGCACGCCCTCGGTGGCGGGGTCGGAGTCGACCTCGACCGGGTGGTCGAGGTCGCGCAGGTCGAAGATCGAGAAGTGGTCGCTGTCGCCGGCGGAGTAGACGTACTTGCACTGCGTCGCGACGACGCAGGCCACGGTGTGGGTGCTGGTGCTGCCGGGCGTGCGCGCCACGATCACCGGTGCGGTCGGGTCGGTGACCTCGACGACGATCAGCTCGCCACCCCCGACGTTGACGTGCTCGATGTCGCCGGTCGAGGCCTGCACGAGGTCGACGCCGATCAGGGCGAAACGGCGTACGCCGTCGGCGGTGCGGCGCTCGCCGCAGTTCATCGCCTCGTTCTCGAACAGCACGTTGGGCAGCAGGCCGGTCAGCGCCGGGTGGGCGGCATCGCTCACGTCCCACACGCGCACCGAGTCGACGCCGCTGGTCACGAAGACCGGGGCGGTGCTCAGGAAGCAACCCGAGATCCCCACCTGGCTGGGGTTGGAGGCGATCTGGGCGACGTTGGAGCTCTGGATCAGCGAGTCGGTCTGCGACTGCTGGAGCTGGGAGAGCTCTCGGATCCGGTCACGATCACCGTGGGCGGAGGCCGGCGCGGCGGCCCCGAGCGCGAGCGCCGAGCCGAGGGTGAGAGCAGCGGCCACGGAGGGGAGAGTGCGCATGTCGACCTCAACGACGCGCACGACCCCTCGTCACGGGTGGCGAGGGGTGGGGTGAGCGGCTCACGCCCACCATCGGGTCGCGAGCCGGTCGGGCAGCCTCAGGCGGGCTGCATCTCCTGCAGGGGTGCGGACTCGAGCAGCTCGGCGGCGCGGGCCGCGACGAGCTTGTCGTTCTCCTCGGTGAGGAGCAGGACGAGGGCCTCGAGCTCGCGGACGCGCGCACGGAGCCGAGCGTTGTCGGCTGCCTGGCGGGGGTCACGCAGGTCGCTGGTCACGTAGCCGAGCAGCGCCTTGGCCATGGATGTGCCTTCCGGAGTGATGACGAGGGATGAGGGTGGCACCGCAGACGAGCGGGCCGTCTTCAAGAGTCCCACCACGGCCCTCCGAGGTCAATCTGGGACGACGGCGCGCCGACGGCGCCGGGGAGCAGGCTGGCAGCTGGGGCAGTAGTACGACGAGCGGTTCATGAACGCGACCCGCCGGATCGGCGATCCGCACCGGTCGCACGGCTCGTCCTCGCGGCCGTAGGCGTGCAGCGAGCGGTCGAAGTACCCCGACTGACCGTTGACGTTGACGTAGAGCGCGTCGAACGACGTGCCGCCCTGGGCGAGGGCGTCGCCCATCACCTCGCGAGCATGCGCCAGCAGCTCCACCAGCTGGGCGCGCGTCAACCGCTCTCCGGACCGCTCGCCGTGGATGCGGGCCCGCCACAGCGCCTCGTCGGCGTAGATGTTGCCGACCCCGGAGATCAGCCCCTGGTCGAGCAGCTGCCGCTTGATCCCCGACGACCGCCGGCGCACCCGGGCGACGAACGCGTCGTCGTCGAACTCCGGGTCGAGCGGGTCGCGCGCGATGTGGGCGATCTCCGACGGCAGGTCGGCTCCGCCGGCGGAGATCGACAGACCCCCGAACATCCGCTGGTCGACGAAGCGCAGCTCCGTGGGCGCTGACGCGCCGGCGAGCTGGAGCCGGACCCGGAGATGGCGCTCGTCGGGGGCGCCGGGCGGTTGGACCAGCATCTGGCCGCTCATCCCGAGGTGGGCGAGCACCGCATCGCCATTGTCGAGCGGCAGCCAGAGGTACTTGCCTCGGCGGCGGGCGGCCTCGATACGCCGCCCGACCAGGCCGGCGACGAAGCCGGCCGGACCCAGCGGATCACGGCGCACGGGTCGCGGGTGCAGCACCTCGACGGCCGTGACGGTCGTGCCGAGCACGTGGCGCTCCAGACCGGAGCGCACCACCTCGACCTCCGGCAGCTCA
>WLIH01000302.1 GCA_009702305.1 Actinomycetota bacterium
GGCGAGTTCGAGGGCCAGATCGCCTCCGGCGCGCTGCGTGCGCTCGCCGTCTCGGGCGAGGAGCGCCTCACCGGGTCGAGCGTCGCCGACATCCCGACTCTGACCGAGTCGGGCATCGACCTGGTCTTCGTCAACTGGCGCGGCATCCTCGCGCCCCCCGGCATCTCCGAGGAGCGACAGAGCGAGCTCATCGAGTTCGTCCAGGAGATGCACGACTCGCCGGCCTGGCAGCAGGCGCTCGAGGACAACGGCTGGACGGACCAGTTCCGCACCGGCGAGGAGTTCGAGGAGTTCCTGATCGAGCAGGACGCGCGGGTCGCGTCCACGTTGGAGGAGCTGGACCTGCTGTGAGCACATCCATCGACACCCCTCGCATCGACCGCGGGCAGTACGTCCTCGCAGCGGTGCTCGTCGTGGTCGGCGCCTTCACCGTCTACGACGCCACCAGCCTCTCCGTCGGCTTCGCCGATCCGGTCGGGCCACGCGTCTTCCCCTACGTCGTCGGCAGCATCCTCGCGCTGCTCGGCGTCCTGCTCGCCCTCGCCACGGCGCGCGGCTCGCTGCCCGAGCCGGAGGGCGGGGAGGACGTCGACCTGACGCAGTCCCCGGACTGGGTGACGGTGGCCAAGCTCGTGGGCGTCCTGGCGTTCACCATCGCCACCGTCGGTCTGCTCGGCTGGGCGCTCACCGGCGCGATCCTCTTCGCCGGCGCCGCCTGGGCGCTGGGCAGCCGCACCCTGATCCGCGACGTCCTCGTCGGCCTCGTCCTCGCTGTCGGCAGCTGGTACGGGTTCTACGTCGGCCTCGGCATCCCGCTCGCCCCCGGCGTGCTCGACGGCATCTTGTGAAGGAGAACTGATGGGCGACCTCGACCTCCTGTGGGGCGGCCTCCAAGCCGCCGCCACCCCGGAGAACCTCATGTACGCCGCGATCGGCGTGCTGCTCGGCACCTTCGTGGGCGTGCTCCCGGGCATCGGCCCCGCGATGGCGGTGGCGCTGCTGCTGCCGGTGACCTTCGGCCTCGAGCCGACGTCGGCGTTCATCATGTTCGCCGGCATCTACTACGGCGGCATGTACGGCGGCTCCACCACCTCGATCCTGCTCAACACCCCGGGGGAGTCCGCCTCGGTGATGACGGCGATCGAGGGCAACAAGATGGCCAAGGCCGGCCGGGCGTCCCAGGCGCTCGCGACGGCCGCGATCGGGTCCTTCGTGGCCGGCACGATCGGCACCCTCCTGGTCGCGTTCTTCGCGCCCAAGCTCGCCGGGATCGCCGTGGAGATCGGCGCGCCGTCGTACTTCGCGGTGATGGTGCTCGCCCTGGTGATGACCACCGCGGTGCTCGGCGCGTCGCCGCTGCGCGGCTTCATCGCACTCTTCGTCGGTCTCACCGTCGGCCTGATCGGCCAGGACCTCAACACCGGCCAGCCGCGCCTCAGCCTCGGCCTGCCCCAGCTGATCGACCGGATCGACATCGTCGTGGTCGCCGTCGGCATCTTCGCGCTGGGCGAGGCCTTCTGGGTCGCCGCGCACCTGCGGCGGACCCCGCTGCAGATCATCCCCGTCGGCCAGCCCTGGATGGGCAGGGACGACTGGCGCCGCTCGTGGAAGCCGTGGCTGCGCGGCACGGCGCTCGGCTTCCCGTTCGGGGCGATCCCGGCCGGCGGAGCGGAGATCCCGACGTTCCTGTCCTACGTCACCGAGCGCAAGCTCTCGCGGCGCGGTGACGAGTTCGGTCACGGTGCCATCGAGGGCGTCGCCGGGCCGGAGGCGGCCAACAACGCCTCGGCCGCCGGCATGTTCGTGCCGATGCTGGCCCTGGGCCTGCCGGTGACCGCCACCGCCTCGGTGATGCTCGCGGCCCTGCAGGGCTACGGCATCCAGCCCGGCCCGCAGCTGATGACCGAGCAGTCCGACCTGGTGTGGACGCTGCTGGCCAGCCTGCTCATCGGCAACACGCTCCTGCTGGTGCTGAACCTGCCGCTCGCACCGCTCTGGGCGCGCCTGCTCCGGATCCCGCGACCCCAGCTCTACGCCGGCATCCTGTTCTTCGCCTGCCTGGGTGCCTACGCCACCAACCTCGACGCCTTCGACATCGGGCTCCTGCTGGCCTTCGGCCTCCTCGGGCTGACGATGCGCCGCTTCGGCCTGCCGGTGCTGCCACTGATCCTCGGGGTGATCCTCGGGCCGCTCATGGAGTCGAAGTTCCGCGAGGCGCTGGCTCTCTCGGGAGGCGACTACTCCGGGCTGCTCTCGGAGCCGCTCGCGGTCGTCGTCTATGTCCTGATCGCGCTGCTGCTCGGCGTCGCCGCCCTGCGCACCCGTCTGGTGCCGGTCCGGGCCGATGCACCGGACCCGGACCGCTCCGACGACGAGCTGGTGTCGCGATGAGCGCCGTGCGCCCCGGCGCCGTCGTCGTAGCCTGGACCCCCGACGCGTTCGGCGAGATCGCCCTGGCCCACGGCGTGCACGAGGCGACGCTGCGCGGTCGGGACCTGATGGTCGTCAACGCCACCAAGGGCGACAGCCTGGTCGATCCGGCGTACGCCGGGTCCGAGGCGATGTCGTCGCTGACGGACACGCTGGCGGCCTCGGGGCTGGCACACGAGGTCCGCCAGCAGGTGGGGCTCGATGTGGCGGAGGTGGTGCTCGAGCTGGCTCGCGAGGTCGACGCCCGCCTGGTCGTCGTCGGGCTGCGCCGGCGCACACCGGTCGGCAAGCTGATCATGGGCAGCGTCGCCCAGCGCGTGATCCTCGACTCCTCGTGCCCGGTGCTCGCCGTCCGGCCGGGGGAGACGCCCTCCTGATCCGCCCCGACGGGCGCCGACGGTCGGCGCCGACGGTTGGCCTCGCGCCGGGGTCGGGCGGCATACTCGAGGTGATCATGACGACCGAGACCCCCGCCGCCGCTGACCTGCACGAGGCACCCCGCTTGCTGTCGGTGTCGATGGTGACCCTGGGCTGCGCCCGCAACGAGGTCGACTCCGAGGAGCTCGCCGGTCGGCTCGAGGCCGGCGGCTTCGTGCTCGTCGACGACCCGGCCGACGCCGACACCGTCGTGGTCAACACCTGCGGCTTCGTCGAGGCGGCCAAGAAGGACTCGATCGACACCTTGCTCGAGGCGGCCGATCTCAAGGCGCAGATCAAGGAGGACGGCGGTCGCACCCAGGCCGTCGTCGCCGTCGGCTGCCTCGCCGAGCGCTACGGCAAGGACCTCGCGGAGACGCTGCCGGAGGCCGATGCCGTCCTCGGCTTCGACGACTACCCCGACATCGCCGCCCGGCTGCGCTCCATCCTCGCCGGCGACGTGCACCACCCGCACACCCCGCAGGACCGTCGACTGCTGCTCCCGATCTCCCCGGTCGAGCGCTCGCTCTCCACGGCCGCCGTGCCCGGCCATGCGTCGGGACCGGCCTCGGTGCGCCGTCGTCTCGACTCCGGTCCGACGGCGTCCCTCAAGCTCGCCAGCGGGTGCGACCGGCGGTGCACCTTCTGCGCGATCCCGTCGTTCCGGGGCTCCTTCGTCAGCAGGCGCCCCTCCGACGTCGTCACCGAGGCCCGCTGGCTGGCCGAGCAGGGCGTGCGCGAGCTGTTCCTGGTCAGCGAGAACTCCACGTCCTACGGCAAGGACCTCGGCGACATCCGGCTCCTCGAGACGCTGCTGCCCGAGTTGGCCGCCATCGAGGGCGTCGAGCGGGTCCGTGTGTCCTACCTCCAGCCGGCCGAGACCAGGCCCGGCCTCGTGCAGGCGATCGCGACGACGCCCGGTGTCGTGCCGTACTTCGACCTGTCCTTCCAGCACGCGTCCGCCGACGTCCTGCGTCGGATGCGGCGCTTCGGCGATCCGGAGTCGTTCCTCGGGCTGCTCGAGAGCGTGCGCACCCTCGCGCCCACCGCGGGCGTGCGCTCCAACGTGATCGTCGGCTTCCCCGGTGAGACCGAGCGCGATCTCGAGATCCTCTGCGACTTCCTCGTGGCCGCCCGGATGGATGTCACCGGTGTCTTCGGCTACTCCGACGAGGACGGCACCGAGGCCGCGACCTACGACGACAAGCTCGACGAGGACGAGGTGCGCGCGCGTGCCGAGCACGTCCAGGGCCTGGTCGAGGAGCTCAACGCCCAGCGGGCCGAGGAGCGGATCGGCGAGATCGTCGAGGTGCTCGTCGAGAGCATCGACGACGACGAGGTGGTCGGCCGAGCCGCGCACCAGGGCCCCGAGGTCGACGGGTCGACGTACCTGCTCGATGCTGATGCCGCCGTCGGAGATCTGGTGCGGGCCGAGGTCGTCTCCACCGAGGGCGTCGACCTGGTCGCGACGGTGCTGTGATGGCCGAGATCCACGCGACGAAGCCCAGCAACTGGAACGTCCCCAACGCGCTGACGACGCTGCGGATCGCCGCCGTGCCGTTCTTCGGCTGGGCGCTGCTCCA
>WLIH01000303.1 GCA_009702305.1 Actinomycetota bacterium
CAGGAGCTCAGCGTGCCGACCAGCACCAGGGCGAGCAGCGCCCCGGACACGCGCACCAGCTGCGTGAGGAGGGACCGGCGCACGAGAGCTCCAGGGTGACGAGGGGCCGGACGGCCGGGGACGGGACGCGGCACACCTGCAGGTCGTGCCGACCGGGCACCACGATGACGGTGAGGGGCCGCTCCTGGCTTTGTACCTGCCGACAGCGTCGCGCGGGCGCTTTGTCGCCAGAAACCATGTCCTGGCCCGCGCGGAGAGCGCATCATGATCAGCGTTCGAGCCGTCTGCGCCCTCCGATGCGCAGGCGGGAAGGAGTGGAGATGACCGAGACCGCCGACCACACGATGGTCGTGCCGGCCGTGCCGAGCACTGCCTCCACCGCCGCGACCGGCTCGCCCGGCCCGACCGACTCCGATCGGCTGCGGATCACCACCGGCTCCTGGCGCCAGCTCACCGAGGGCTCGGCGGCGGTCTGGCTCGGCCTGGTCATCGTGACCGCCGGCTTCCTGGTGATCATGCGTGCCTGGGTCAAGGTCGCCGGCCTCCTCGACGTCGCACTGCAGATGCCGTACCTCATCTCCGGCGGCCTGATCGGCATCGGCCTGATCATCGTCGGCGTCGCGTTCGTCGACGTCGCGGTGCGCCGACGCGACGCCGCCGAGCGTCGCGACCAGATCTCCGAGCTCCGCGAGCTCCTGGTCGAGCTGCGCCGAGGTCTCGAGGACGACCAGTGAGCGCCGATCGCCGCGCCGGGGCGCGCGAGGAGACGCTGCGCCGCGACATCGACCTGCTCGACTCCCGCACCCTGCGCTGGGCCGTCGACCTGGCCCGGCTGGTCCGGGACCCGATGTTCCCCGCGATGGTGATCGCCGCGCTGACCGTGCTGATCGCCGGCGGCCTGCTCGTGGTCACCGGGGTGCAGGCAGGCGACCAGCAGTACCTCTCGCTGCAGCTGCCCTACCTGGTCTCGGGCGGACTGGCCGCCGTCGGCGTGCTGCTGATCGGCACCTTCGGCATCTCGATCCTGGGCGAGCGGCGCACCCAGGCCCACCACGACAGCGACTTCCGCGAGGTGGTCGACGAGGCCGCCACCGTCACGCGCCTGGTGCTGGCCCGACGCGCAGCCCGGCGCTCGGCCCGAGCAGGCTCCCGATGAAGGCGCTGCGGGTCGCCCTGGCCCTGAGCGCCGTCGCCCTGGCCTCGACCCCGTTCGCCGCCGGCGCCGAGCCCTCCTCGCGTGCCGGCGACGACCTGCAGCGGATGAAGGTCGGCAGCCTCGCCGAGGCGTGGTACGTCACGTCGCCGGTCTCGACCGGGGACGCCGGCGTCGCCGACCCCGGATCGCTGCTCGACCTCACCTGCACGCTGCCCACCGGCTGCATCGGCAGCCCCGTCCCGCTGGACACGGTCCTCGCCTCGGAGACGGGACTGCACGTCATCTACGCCCTGGGCTCGACCCTCGCGGACTCCTTCCTGCTGCCGAACCTGACCGACATCCCCTTCGGCGCCGAGGACGTCGGCGGCACGCTGCGCCTCCCCGTGAACACCGCCGTCGAGAGCGCCAACGCCAACCTTGAGGCCGCGACGCTGCAGGCCTGCCTGGTGACCGGCCTGATCGTCGACGGCGTGCGCGCCGGCGCGACCGGCTCCCCGACGTTCGACTGCGCGAAGGTCGCCGTGCCGGCGAAGTACGACGCCGAGACGTCGGTCTTCACCATCGACCTCGGGCCGTTCCTCAAGGACTGGGCGCCCGGCGACCTCGCGCCCGGCCTCGCGCTGGTGCCGGCCGACGACAGCGACCCGCTCTCGGTCTGGCACGTCAACCTCAGCGGCTCCGACGCCGAGGACGGTGCCGTGCCGACCTGGCGGATCACCTACCGTCCCGGCAGTCCGGTCGATCCCGTGGTGCCGGTCGACCCGATCGACGAGGGCGGCTCGGCCCCGTCCGGTGGGAGCGCCGGAGCCGGCGGCATCGACCTCGGCTCCCCGGTCGTCCCGATCGACGAGCCGGTCGCCGGGGACCCGGAGGTCGGCGCACCCGACACCGCTCCGACGACGTCGGCGACCGTCGCCGCGCCTCCGCTCCAGCTCCTCAACAAGGCCTGGTACCGCTACCCCGGCGTCGCCTTCCTGCCGATCGTGCTCTTCGCCGCGGTCGCCTTCGCCGGCCGCGCCCTGACCTCGCCCCTCCCGCGCCGCCGCACCGGCCCGGTGTAGCCCCACCTCGGGTCGACCGGCCGCCGACGGTCATGGCGACGCGGGCGGCACCTGGACGTAGACGTGGGCGTGCGCGCCCGACGTGGCGAGCACGAAGCGCGCCTCGAACCACGCGATCAGCTCGGGGGTCCAGGGCACGTAGTTGCTCAGCGGCACCGACAGCACCACGAACTTCGCGCGGGTCAGCGCCTGCTGCCAGCCCGCCACGAAGTCGGCGGCGTACGGCGGAGGGGACGAGGCCGGGCGTCCGTCGTTGTCGGTCAGCCACAGGCCGAACGGGTCGAGCGGAGCGCCGCAGTCGCGCGAGCCGTCGAAGCGGTCGGCCGCGACCAGCATCGTCGGCACGTCCGAGAGCACGCAGGCCCCGGCCGGCACCGCCGAGCGGATCGTCGGCCCGGGGTCGGAGGCGTCGGCGAAGAAGGCCGAGGAGCGGTCGATGCCACCGGGCAGCGCGACGGCGACCACGACGACGGTCGCCGACACCACCGCAGCGCCCGGGCCGGCGGCCCACCGAGGGCGCCCGGAGCGCAGCCGCCCCCGCGCTCCCTCGGCGATCGCGGCGACCGACTGGCCGAGCACCGGGGCGCTCAGTGCGACGAGGAAGTAGGCGTAGTGCGGGTAGAACTGCGGCGGCTGGGCCAGCGCGACGAGGGCCGTCACCGCGACCGCGATCCGCAGTGCGTCGCCGCGGTCGGCGCGCCCTGCCCGGATGCCGACGACCGCCCCCAGGGCCACCACGGCGAGCAGCGTCACCGCCACCGCGACGGCACGATCCATGCCGCTCGCAGTCGGCACGAGCTCGAGGCCGAGCATCAACGGCAGCCGCTCGCGCAGCGAGTAGTCCGACAGGCCGGCGGTCTCCCGACCGAGCTGTGCGGTCAGGACGTCGTGGACGAACGTGCCCGGCGCCAGGAGCGCGAAGGGCAGCACCGGGACGGCGAACCCGACGGTGGATCCGACGAGCCAGGGCAGCGCCCGCTCGCGCACGCGCGGCAGCATCGCGACGGCGACCACCAGCACGACGACGGCCGCCCACACCTTGATCGAGCAGGCGACGCCGAGCACGGCGCCGGCGTACGCGATCCGCCGCCGCCCGGCGAACGCCCCGTCGTGGGTGAGCAGCGCGAGCCCGAGCAGGCAGGCGGCGACGAGGTACGGCTCGAGCAGCACCGTGTGGGTGGCGGCGACCTGCGTCGGGTAGATCGCGAGCACGCCGGAGGCGACCGCCATCGCCACTGGTCCACGCGAGCGCACGACGGCTCCGGCGAGGACCACATTGCCGACCACGACGCACCCGGTCGCGATCCGGGCGGCCGCGAGGGCCGCGGGATCACCAGCGAGAGCGCCGAGCGCCGCGAACGGCGCCATCAGCCACGTGATGCCCGACGGGTGCAGCAGCGCAAAGTCACGCCAGGGCAGCGACCCCTGCAGGAGGTGCAGCGCGCTGCCGAGGTAGACCCCGTCGTCGTAGCCCATGCCGGCGTAGGTGTGGACACCGGTCAGGGCGTGCGGGCGGGCGAGCTGGTAGGCGACCAGCACCGCGGCCGGGACCAGCCCCACGAGCACCGCGCACCACGGCAGCCACCGGCGGTGCCCCCGGTGGGGGTCCGTGGCGGTCACAACAGGCACGAGGACTCCGCGGGCGAGACGACAGGGCAGACGCGCATGATCCACGACGTGACCTCCCACCGCCAAGCGCTCCCGACGGCGCAGCGCGCGCGACCGCCTAGGATCGGTCCGATCCCTCGTCGAACAGATGCCCCAGGAGGCATGGTGCACCGCACGTCCCGCCGCGTCGTACGTCGAGCCGTCGTCGGCGGTCTCGTCGCCGCGATGCTCCTCTCCTCGACCGCGGCCTGCAGCTCCGACGACGCGGAGCCGACGGCCGAGGCGACGGCGGCGCCGAGCGTGGACCCGACAGCCAGCGTCGTGGACGGACTCATCTCGACCGGGATCCAGCAGCTCTCCGAGCAGGCGACGGGCGAGGCGAAGAAGTCCTTCCAGGCGGCGATCGCGATCGATCCCGCCAATCTCCTGGCCAACTACAACCTCGGCTTCATCGCGCAGACCGCCGGCGACGACGCAGCGGCGATCACCTTCTACACGACGGCGCTGGCCGCCGACTCGTCGTTCGCGCCGGCGCTCTACAACCTCGCGATCCTCACCGAGGCCTCCGACCTGAGCGCGGCCG